>DYCW01000328.1 GCA_019417865.1 Ruminococcus sp.
GCTCGGAGTGTGTATAAGAGACAGTCCTTATGCTGAATACGAGTGAATATCAGTCCGCAAGTGAATACTTATCAGGCGATATTCGACAGAAATTGGACGTTGCGGAGCATTATGCAGAAAGTGACAGTCGATTTACAGAAAATGTAGAGGCGTTGAAGTCTGCAATGCCCGAACCGCTGAAAGCCGGCGATATTGACGTAAAAATCGGTGCAACTTGGATTCCTAAAGAACTGTATCAGCAGTTTATGTATGAACTTTTTCAGACTCCGAGGGAAAACCGTGAAGATGTGAAAAAAGCATTTTGGGTAAAGCCAAAAAACATTACGGTTGATTATTCAGAACACACGAATACTTGGCATATTGAGAATAAAAAAGCTGATTGTTCAGTTCTGAGCCGCAGAGATTTCGGCAGTAAGAATATGAACGCTTACGAGATTATGGAGCATTTACTTAATCTCAAAGAGCCAAAAGTCTACAAGCCTGAAACCTATATCGACCAGAACGGCGACGAAAAGGAACGCAGAGTTGTCGATGTCAAAGCAACCAAAATTGTTCAGCAGAAAGCTGCTAAAATCAGACAGGCATTCAAGGACTGGATTTTCAAAGGCCCTGAACGTGCCATTCCGCTTGTGGAACAGTACAACAGGCAGTTTAACTCTATCCGTCCCCGTGAATATGACGGATCGGCACTTCGTTTTCCCGGCATGAACTCCGCTATCACGCTGAAAGAACATCAGAAAAATGCTATTGCACACGCACTTTTTGGCGGTAATACGTTGTTTGCACACTGTGTTGCGGCGGGCAAGACGTTCGAGATGATAGCCACGGCAATGGAATCAAAGCGGTTAGGCTTATGCACAAAACCGTTATTTGCAGTTCCAAATCATCTTACTGAACAGATTGGTGAGGACTTTCAGAAGCTTTATCCCGGAGCAAATATTCTTGTGGCAACAAAAAATGACTTCAAAAAGGAAAACCGTCAGCAGTTGTTTGCAAAAATCGCTACGGGTGACTTCGATGCTGTCATTATCGGTCATTCTCAGCTTGGCATGATTCCGCTTTCAAAAGAGCGTCAGGTTGATATTTTGCAGGAGCAGATTGACGATATTATGGCGGGCATTGAGGAACTGAAAAAGGCAGAAGGCTCTCGCTTTCAGGTCAAGCAGATGGAACGTACAAAGAAATCTCTTGAAGCAAAGCTTGATAAGCTTGAAAAGTCACACGACGATATTCTCACCTTTGAAGAAATGGGCATAGACAAATTGATAGTCGATGAAGCCCATGAGTTTAAAAATGTGCCGACACAAACGAAACTCACCAATGTAGCCGGTATTTCGTCCTCAGCTTCACAAAAGGCTCTTGACCTTTTTATGAAGTGCCGATACCTTGATGAAAAGACGGGTGGCAGAGGTGTGATTATGGCTACGGGAACGCCGTTAAGCAATTCTGTAACAGAATTACATACCATGATGAGATTTTTGGAGTATGATTTCCTGAAAGACCACGGACTTGCCAACTTTGACAACTGGGTAACGGTTTTTGGTGAGCAAAAAACGGAATGGGAACTCGCTCCTGCGGGTAACAAATTCAAGGAACGCACGAGAATTGCCAACTATACGGGTTTGCCTGAACTGATGAGTATGTTCAAACAGGTTGCCGATGTGCGTACCGCCGACACGCTTGACCTCGCTACACCAGAAATGGAGTACCATATTGAGAACATTGAAGCAACGGAGTTTCAGAAAACGCTTGTACAGGAGTTATCAGACAGAGCTGATGATGTACAGAGCGGAAGCATTGATCCGTCTGTTGACAATATGCTCCGTATCACGTCCGACGGCAGAAAGCTGGGACTTGACCCAAGACTGATTGACCCGTCATTTGAGGATAATCCCGATACTAAGTTGAATCAGTGTGTACGAAACGTTACTCAGATTTATCACGATACTGCTGAGGAAAAACTTACACAGATTATCTTCTGCGACCTTGGTGTTCCAAAGAAAAATTCACAATCAATGGATAAGGGCAAAAATACTGACGAAAAATCTGTTTCCGAAAGAGAATCCTTAGAGGAAGAATATGACTTCTGCGTTTACGATGATATTCGTGATAAGCTGATTGCAAACGGTGTAAAACCTGAAGAAATCGCCTATGTGCACGATGCTAAAACAGAACAGCAGAAAGCTGACCTCTTTGACAGAGTGAATAAGGGAGAAGTACGTGTTTTGCTCGGAAGTACTGGCAAAATGGGTACAGGCACAAACTGTCAGAAAAAGCTGATAGCATTGCATAACCTCGACATACCTTGGCGACCAAGTGACCTCCAACAGAGAATCGGACGTATCGAAAGACAAGGCAACCAGAACGCAAAAGCACACGTCTATAATTACGTCACGAAAGGTTCGTTTGATGCTTATTTGTATCAGACGTTAGAAGCAAAACAACGTTTTATCGGTCAGATTATGACCTCAAAAACACCTGCAAGAACTTGCGAGGACGTAGACCAACAGGCACTCAATTATTCCGAAATCAAGGCACTTTGCACGGGTGATGAGCGTATCAAAGAAAAAATGATGCTCGATAATGAAGTTAAGGAACTCAATCTCCTGAAAGCCGAACACACCAACACTGTATTCGATATGCAGCAGACAGTAGCCGCAACTCCTGCAAAAATTGAAAAGGCTGAGACAAGGCTTGAAAATCTTAAATCAGACCGTGAAATACTCCGTCAGCTTCCGATTGATGAGGAAACTAAACTGCCCGTATTCAAAATCACCATTGATGGTACAAAATACACTGACCGCAAAGAAGCTGCACAGGCTCTTGAAGAAGTTGTGCTTGATTTCGTTAAAAGGAGTTCCAACAGTGAAAAGGAAATCGGCGAATTTCAGGGATTTAAGCTGACAGTGAATGCTGTCATGTTCGGCAATGAGCCTGATATTTCCATTATGATGAGTGGTAACGCTGAACATAAGTGTGTACTGACAAGCAGTTTTTCTGCAAATCTAAAGCGTATGGAATCAACTCTTTACAAGATTGACCAGACCATAAACGATGCACAAAACAGCGTAAACAAGCTGAAAATGGATTTGGAGAATGCACAGCGTATTGTTGCAACTCCATTTCCTCAGCAGGCTGAACTTGAACAGAAAACGGAACGTCTTACAACGCTTACGGATGAACTTAATCAGGCAGCCATTGAAGCTAAGAAAAATGCTCCCGAAAAACAGCGTACCTGCTATTTCGAGAGGGCAAAACTCAAAAAAGAAGCTTTCAAGGACAGGCAGAAACCTGCTAAACCAAAAGATAAAAGCAAGGATAAGAACGGAATAGAATAATAGAAAAATATCTTCCAACATTAATTGAACAAACCTTATATTGCATAAGGAAAACGATCAAAAAATTATTAAAAGAGCATTGCACTCATTTCGACGAGATGCAATGCTCTTATGAATATTTATTACATTAAGATATTTTATGCAGTATTAAAATTTAAAGTTCTATTGTTAATTTTTAAGAGCTTTCAACGTTTTTTTTGACAGCAGCAAACATAAAACCACGGCTGAAATATCGGCAACCGGACCGACATACAAAATACCGTTAAGATTCCAAATAAGAGGAAATATAATCAGCAGAGGAAGTTGAAATATAACCTGTCTGCTGAGAGAAGCGATCGTTCCCTCCTTTGCCTTACCTATAGATGGAAAAAAGCTTGAAATCAGAACAATAATACCATTCACCGAAGTTCCAATCATAAAGATTCTCAAATATTTTGTTCCAAATTCCAAATATAAGTCATTGCCCTTTTGGAAAATTTCAAGCAATTGGCGTGGAAATATCTGAAATATCAAAACTGCGGCTATACCAATACCCAACATAATTTTCAACGCATAGCGGAATGCGGAACGAACCCTATCATAATTTTTCGCCCCATAATTATACCCGAAAATAGGTTGACAGCTTTGACTGATACCCGAAAAAGTAGCCGTAAATATCGAATTGATTTTTGTTACCACGCCACTGACAGCAAGTGGAATATCCCTGCCATATTCAGACTGTTCGCCATAATAGCCGAGAATATTGTTCATAAGGATCTGAACCAACATAATAGCTATCTGCATAAGACCAGCGGGTAATCCAAGGATACAGAATTCAAAAATGATTTTCTTATTCAATATAAAATAGTCTTTCTTTAGCTTGACGCTTCTGAATTTCCTGAAATAACCCAATGAAACAATTGCACCGACAACCTGACCTACTACT
Organism: Ruminococcus sp.; assembly: GCA_019417865.1. GTDB lineage: Bacteria > Bacillota > Clostridia > Oscillospirales > Ruminococcaceae > Ruminococcus_C. The sequence continues at coordinate 4,264 of DYCW01000328.1, forward strand.
GTTGCGGCAGCAGCCCCTTTTATTCCCATATCTAATGTAAAAATAAAGATAGGGTCAAGAATGGTATTTAGAACAGCTCCGACCAGAGAACTTGCAGTTGCATATTTGGGGCTTCCATCTGCTCTGATAAGCATACTGCTTCCCGCACCAAATATTTGAAAAGGAATGCCTATTGCAATAATTCTTGTATAATCAACTGCCAAATTCAAAGTTTGACCTTTAGCACCAAACAGCTTCATCAGTGGTGATAAAAAGAGCAGTGTGAAGGACATTAATGCAATACCGACAACTGCCAATGTCATTAAACCGTTTCCTACCACTTTTCCTGCTTTTTCTTTTTTGCCTGCACCTTGATATAAACTGAATTTAGATGTAGCTCCGCATCCGATAGTAACATAAAATGTTACCATAAGCAATACAAGAGGGAAAGCAATGTTCGTTGCTGCATTTCCTACTGTACCAAGCTTTTGCCCAACAAAAATTTGATCGACAATATTATAGGACGACCCGACAAGGTTGGATAGTATGGCAGGAAGTGCAAATTTACGGATCAAAACGGTTATTTTTTCACTGCCAAGAGCTGTGTTTTCTGTATTTCCCATTTTATTCAAAACTCCTTTTACAAATCACTTTACTTTTTCATTATAGCATGGTATAATGAAATTTACAATCAACAATACTCGCACGAGTGTTGAAATAATAAAGGAGTCTACAATGAATACAAAAAATAACCATCGGTATCAGGACATGGACATCTTTATGAAAGCAGCAATGCTTGAACTTATGCAGACAACACCATTTGAAAAAATTACAGTCAAAAGCGTATGCCAGAAAGCAGGAGTGAACCGTGGCACATTTTATTATCATTATACAGATATGAACGGTATGCTTACACAGCTTGAGGAATACTTAACTGAAGAACTGTTGCAAAGGGTAGAAGAATTTCGTCAGCGTGAGGATTGCGGTTCATTGTTCCTACCGTATCTTGATTATATAAATGAACACAAGTATGCTTATAAGGTCATATTATCAAGTCAAAATATTCTGCCTATCAAAAAGGGATTTCGACCATTATTCGAGTACTTTATTCTGCCACAGCTGTCTCTTATACACATCTCCGAG
>DYCW01000329.1 GCA_019417865.1 Ruminococcus sp.
CAGCGTCAGATGTGTATAAGAGACAGATGCAGTGCTGCATGATAAGGAGGGACTGCGACCATGGTTGGTACACCGTTATGTTGATTTTATTTGTAATCGGATGATGCGATCGAATTTTAAAACGGTTCAGGAAAAGATACAGTTACTGGAAAAGAAAATTGAAAAATATCAATCCTATGTTCTTTCTGAAATGTCGCTTGCCGAATTGAACACATGCTATAAAAAATTTCAGAATACAATGGTTGCTTGCTGGCATTATACCTTGTTAGGTGTACTAAATAGTCGGGTTGCCATTCAGCGATTGAGAAAAAGTTTAGAGAAAACGCATCCGGAAATGCCGTCCAGTGCATATTATCAGTATGCAACAGGCATGATGCCAGTGCCATCATGGGCAGGAAAACGGCTGCGAGAGCGGATTGCGGTTGCACAGAAATCGGAAAGCTATCGAAAACAATTTTTAAAACAGCAGGATCAGCTGGTGGCATTGTTCAAAACGCTGTTTCAAGCTGTGGGAAAGCGGCTGGAGGAAGTGGGCTCCATTTCTTGTGCAGATGATGTACATTATTTGACACTGAAAGAGGTACGTGCTTCTATGGAAGATCCTTCCGTACGATGGGAGGCAGAAAAAACGCAATGGAGAAGAGCTGCTTATCATTGGTATCAGCAGCTGCCAAACTATACAGAGATTGTTTTGCAGGAAAAGTGTATTGGACAGAGGAAAGAGCAGCTGACACATATTGTTTTCCCAAGCGGAAATGGAAAAACACAAGGACGCCCCTGCATGCCAGGGATGGCAAAAGGGAATGTAATAATTTGCAATGCAGAGACAAAGTTGGAGGCTGAGCAGGTAGAAGGAAACATTTTAGTTGCGGAGAAAATTTCAAAAGAATTGCTCTCACTGCCGTTAAAAGGATTGATTATAGAAGAAGAGCGAACCTATGAAGAAGTGGCTGCATTGGCAAGTCCGAATGTATCATTTCCAGTGTTGACGGGTGTGCGTGCGGCATGCAGTTTGCTGCAATATACCCAGCAAGTGTACCTCAATGGCTGGACAGGAGAAATTCGTGCAAATAGTGAACAGGAACAATTTATGCAAAATAAATGGGCTGGCTATCAATGGAAGAAAATGCAGAAGGTGCAGAAATGATGGGAAAGTACAGCTGTTCATGAAAATATGTGCAGCCTCTTTTTACTGAAAAATCACATGGATTTCCATTTTGAAGTATCGCTCTTTTCTTGACAAACGCAGTAAAAACAGGTATACTGTATTTATACCGTTTCTATGCATTTTGGCAGAGAATCATAGAGGCGGAGCGGACGGATAAAAAGTGTTGAAAACAAGAGGAGTTAAAACATGGCTACGAATGATGCGACGATTGTTAAGATAAAACATGAAATTTTAGAGGAAGTTGCAAAGCTGGTTTTTGATGGAAAGTTTGAGGAAGAAAAAGAAGAATTGCCGCTGCGGATGATGCCGGGACCCACGGCAAAATATCGCTGCTGTGTCTACAAGGAACGAGAAATTGTACGGCAGCGTGTGCGGTTGGCGGAGGGCAAAAATGTAGAAGGGGCTCCCAATAATCTGGTGGTACAGGTTGTGCGGGCTGCCTGTGAAGAATGTCCGATTTCCCGGTATGTGGTAACCGACAACTGTCAGAAGTGTATGGGAAAGGCTTGCCAGCAGTCTTGCCGTTTTGGAGCCATTGACATCGGACGCTCCAGAGCACATATTAATCCGTCTCTTTGCAAGGAATGTGGAAAATGTGCAAAGGCATGTCCCTATAATGCGATTGCTGACCTGATTCGTCCCTGTAAGCGGAGCTGCCCAGTCAATGCAATGACTATGGATGAATACGGTGTTTGTCAGATTGATGAGAGCAAATGCATTGAGTGTGGGCAGTGTATTCACAGCTGCCCGTTTGGTGCAATTAGTTCAAAGGCATTTTTGGTGGATGTGGTAAAGGATTTGGTGGCAGGCAAGCGAGTCGTTGCTATGATTGCCCCGAGTGCAGAAGGACAGTTCGGTGAAGGAATTACAGTTACGAGCTGGAGAAAAGCATTGCAGCAGGTTGGTTTTGCAGATTTAGTGGAGGTTGCGTTGGGGGCAGATATGACCGCAAATGCAGAAGCAGCAGAATGGGCAGAGGCATATCAAGAGGGGAAAAAGAAAACGACTTCCTGCTGTCCAGCATTTGTGAATATGATTGAAAAGCATTACCCGATGCTGAAGGAAAATGCCTCCACAACTGTTTCTCCGATGTGTGCCGTGTCTCGAAAACTGAAAGCAGAGCACCCAGGAACAATTACTGTCTTTATCGGACCTTGTGTTGCCAAGAAAAGCGAGGTATTGGAGCAGCGTCTGGATGGTAATGCAGACTATGTGCTGACATTTGGTGAAATTCGTGCGATTATTCGTGCAAAAGGCGTAACGCTGAAACCGGAACCGAATGAGCAGCAGGATGGCAGCGTCTTTGGTAAGCGGTTCGGTGACAGCGGCGGGGTAACCGCAGCGGTTTTGGAAGGCATGAAAGAACAGGGCTTTACAGAAGAAATCAAGGTACATAAGTGCAATGGTGCAGAGGAATGCAAGAAGGCATTGTTGCTTATGAAGCTGGGCAGACTGCCGGCAGATTTCGTAGAAGGTATGGCATGTGTTGGCGGTTGTGTGGGTGGACCAAGCCGGCATATCGAACCAGAGGTGACAAAGAAAAGCCGGGATAAGTTGATTGGGCAGGCAGACGATCGGAATATTGCAGAAAACCTAAATCGGTTTGCGAATATTGAAACTGTCAATATGCACCGCAGTCACGAGACACCCAAAGCAGAATAACAATTGATAGAAAATAGAAGCACTGTTGGCTGTATCAAAACAGTCAGCAGTGCTTTTTGTACAAATAACACAAAGTTATCACATCATCTACACACGGAAATAGAACAGCAAACTTTAAAAATCAAAATGAAGCATCTCTAAACAGAAAAAAGAAAAGCAAATGCGAAAAAATGTAAAGTAAAAAGGCAAATTCACGTTATTAAGCATATTTCACACTCAATTAAACAAAAAACGAGCAAAAACTATTGACAAATCACAAAAGGTGTGGTATTATATAATCAAGGAAAGGGAAAGAGAACAAAGACCAAAAGAGATACTTCAAAAGGAGATCTTAAACGGAATTCGTTCTTGTATCAGCTTTCGGAGTGCATTTTAAGGTTTAAGACAATTGGTCTTTTAAAATGCAGATATTTTTCCAGTAAGGAGGATGAGATCCCATGGCAAGTGAAGAACCACAGTACATATGCTGTCAGGATCGCATCTTGATCCAGTCGTTGTAAGAAAAGGGTAGCTTGTATCAGAAAAACTGGTCACATACCAAGGAAATGAAAAATCGGACAGGCTGGAAAATGGACTGCGGTTTGGCGAATGTAGCTGTACCAACGGAAAATTCGGATTGGCAGCATAGGTGAAGTACCTAATACAAGATGATGACGATCTTGTATCTTCGGCGAAAGCCTTGAGAATAGATGCCGGAACGAAATTTCGCAGAGTAAAGGGATGATTCTTATGACAAGAAGAGCCTATTTATGTATGCAGTTTACAAAATAATTGAAAAAGGTGAGTCCAATGGAAGTGCAGATTTTTTAAATTATATCTGAAATAAAAGGAATGAGTCCCATGGAAGGTTACCATATTACTGAAAATTGAATTTTATGTAAGGGTGGTTCCCATGTATTGATAATTTAGCCTCCTAAGAAACGATATTGTTTGAAAAAGGTGAGTCCAGTGGCTAAGAAAAGAGATTGTTTGGCTGAAAAATAAGATGTTGGGAGTGAGTCCAATCGAAGCTTCAGCGAAAGAATGAAAGTTCTTTCAAATCCTTTGTCTGAAAAAATAGAATAAAATATGCACCCTGAGCGGAGGTCTCCCGCTTCGGGTGCTTTTTATTGTGATGAACAACGCATACCTTGATAAAGGTCATGCGTTTTTTGATAGGATGCAATGGCATTCAGTACACTGCATTTGTTACGACTCCAGAGAGGTGCGATCAGTGTACGAGCATCGCCATCACCAGTGAGACGTTCGATTACAGTTTCCGGCGGGAAATAGGTGAGCTGTTCTGCCACCAGTGCCACATATTCTGTCTGTGTGAGCGGTTGGATTTGTCCATTTTGATACCATGTTTCCAAAAGTGTTCCCCGAATGATATGCAGAAGCTGTAATTTGACCGCATCTGGATGCAGTTTTCCAAGCTGTATTGCATTATCCAGCATCTGTTCCGTTGTTTCTTGCGGAAGACCATTGATTAAATGGACACAAATGCGAATTCGACGTTTTCGCAGGGCGGCAAATGCACGCAAGAAAACATCATTATTATAACAGCGGTTGATGAGCGTCGCAGTTTTGGGTTGAAAGGTCTGCAAGCCTAGTTCTACTGTGAGAACGGTGCGTTGAGAAAGTTCTTCTAAGTAATCCAACACCGGTTCCGGCAGACAGTCTGGACGAGTGCCGATGGAAAGTCCAATGACATCCGGCTGTTGCAGAGCGGTTTCATAGCATTGCTGTAAATAGGCAAGGGGAGCATAGGTGTTCGTATGTGCCTGAAAATAGGCGATGAGTTTTGCCTGCGGAAACTTTTTGTGAATGCGTTCTCGTTCTGCCTGAATTTGCTCGGCAATGCTGCCAGTATGTGTGAAATAACCACTTCCACCGTCGCAAAAAATACACCCTCCGGTTCCTTTTGTACCGTCCAGATTGGGACAGGAGAAACCGCCGTCTACCACGGCTTTCATCACACGGCATTGAAACAGGGTCTTATCATAATCAAATCTTGCATAATAACGTCTTCCACCGTCCCACATGGATTAAAACTCTCCCATATAGGCATCATATTCTTGGAGAAATTCCATCAAGGTGTTTCCAAAGAAAAGCATATCTTCTACATCCGTTGAACAGGCATCTATGGAGAAATAATGACCGTTTCGGTCAAATCCGTACAAGTCCCCGCCCAGATTTGTACCGAAAATACAGCAATCAGGAAAATAGGTGTTGAGTTCATAGTCTGTGTTGATTTTTATCAATTTTTCTAATGGATATAGGTGTACATATAGATTTTTTCCAACACAGCCTTCTCCGCCGTTGTGTCTGTGCATGAATGTTAAGTATTCTTCTGGCAGTGGAATACCATTTACTTCTGTAATTTGAAAATCTGTTGGGGTGCGAAATTCAAATTCTTGAAATAGTGCTTTGCTTTCCTGCATGGTGGATACCTCCTG
>DYCW01000033.1 GCA_019417865.1 Ruminococcus sp.
ATAATAATGTATACGAGTGTATGTGTGCGGCACCGCACGGTACTACAATGGGCTATCAGGTACAGGCAGATGGCACCGCCGTTCCAGTCTGCAAACCCATGGGTGCGGTGGATATGGCAAATGCGGCACTTGCCGAAACGCAGGAGCAGGTTTGTCTTGCTTTTACAGAAAAAGCATTGTCGCAGCTGGCATTTTCTGATTTTGCAGCCTTACCGCTGGCGGCGTTGACAGAACAGCTTTTGCAGCAATTGCTGTTTGATCCAACGGCAGAGGAAGCGGCAGCACTGGGAAAATTCCAGTTCTGTGATGACATGGGAGAATGCTATGCCTTTCCTCTGGCAGCGGCTGGGCAGGAAACGGCTTTACGGCAGTGTCTGCTGTCACAGCGGTTTTTCCACCGGCTGCACAGATCATCTGCTGTACTGGCAGAACCGTTTTGGCTGTATGGTTCGCTGGCTTGCAGCCGGATTCGCTGGAAACGATGGTATCATTGGAATTTTGCCTGTTGGGATTTTATTCGGCATGGCATTGGCAGGAGGAGACAAAATTGACAGAAGAGAAAAAACCACTGGTTTCCGTCTTAATGGGTGTCTATAATTGTGAAGAGCGATCGATGTTGGAGCGTTCTGTGCGTTCTATTGTGGAACAAACCTATCCGAATTGGGAGCTGATTTTGTGCGATGACGGTTCGACCAATGCCACTCTGACATGGATGCGGAGTTTAGCCGCACGGGATGACCGCATTCGCTTGATTCAAAATCATCGAAATCTTGGCTTGGCACGCACCTTGAATCGTTGTCTTTCTGTTGCAAAAGGGGCATATCTGGCACGGCAGGATGATGATGACTATTCCGATCCGGAACGCTTTGTAAAACAAATCGCTTATTTGGAGAACCATAAGGAGGTGGATTTTGTCGGGACAAACTGTGCTCTGTATACAGCGGAACAAGGTGTTTTCAGCGGATGGACACGACCGGAAAGACCGGAGAAAAAGGACTTCCTGTTTAATTCGCCGTTTATTCATGGTTCTGTGTTGTTTCGACGGAAATGTTTTGAGAAGGTGGACGGTTATCCGGTGATGAAAAAAATTGCACGCTGTGAGGACTATATGTTGTTTATGCAGATGTATGCAGCTGGTTTGCAGGGGGCAAATCTGCAAGAGGTATTGTATACCTATTATTTTGACCCGAAGCGGCATCATATCCCGTTTAAAGAACGGATAGAGGAAGCCGTAGTACGCTGGAATGGGTTTCATTTATTGCGGATGTTGCCGAAAGGCTTGCCATATGTCGGAAAACCGCTGGTACTGGCATTGTTGCCGGAAAAACTGGTCAATAAGCTGCATTCCTAAGCGTTTACTGACGATACGGGAATCGAAAAGCAGAGGGAGAGATTGCCCTTGTTCATGATTTATAAAAAAGTTCGCTTGGTTTGTGGCAAAACGCAAAAATTCTTTTCAGGTGCTTTTCAGCTTCATTTCACACGATATACACAATCCTCCGGTATACTATAACCATGCTCTTAGAAGAGAGCATGTAACATCCTCTAAAGTGCTTTTGCATTTACCCCGGTGCAAAAGTATCATCCCCAATAATCCCTATATCATAGCAGTGAACGCCTCTACCCCGGGGCGTTTGCTGTTTATGACAAAATACCTGATTATTTTTAACTTTACATTTTACTTAACTCCTTTCAAATAAATCTGCGTGAAAGAGCGTGCATCGATTGGTTCCGGTGCACGCTCTTTCCATGTTTCATTGCAAATAAATTGAAAAAATGGTTACAGAGGACGTTTTTTTTGTTGTTGCTTTCATTTTGCGGGAAAAAAGGGAATTATGGCTTGCATTTTTATTCTGATTGTGGTATACTAAAATGGCTACAAATTTTACGGAAATTGTGGAAAATGTAAAAATGTGGTTGACATGGTGAGGAAATAAGAAAGGGTTATACGAATTATGCAGTATCAAGAAGTCTATACACGATTAGAACAGTACGGACAAACGCACCTGCTGCAATATTACGACAACTTGTCGCCGGAACAGCAGACAGCACTTTTGCAGCAGATTGCTGACATGGATTTTTCCGTTTTGGATCGGAGTACGCAGGAGGAGCAACCAAAGGGCAAGTTGGAACCCCTTGGTGCATGTACCATTTCAGAAATTGCAGAAAAGCAGGCAGAATATCGGAAAATCGGTCTGGATGCAATTCGCAGCGGCAGTGTTGGTGCGGTATTGCTGGCAGGCGGACAGGGAAGCCGGCTGGGTTGTTCTGGTCCAAAGGGTGTATTTCAGATTGGGGTAAACAATGATCTGACGATTTTTGAATGTCTGTTCCGCAATCTGATGGCAGTAACCGCTGAAGCGGGCGTAGCAGTTCCGCTGTTCATTATGACCAGTGAGACAAATGACGCAGAAACAAAGGCGTTTCTGGAACAGAAGCAGTTCTTCGGTTATCCGAGAGAATCTGTGCATTTTTTTGTGCAGGAGATGGCACCGGTTGTCGATGCAAATGGAAAGATTCTGCTGGAGACAAAGAGTCGAATGGCAGTTTCCCCAAATGGCAACGGTGGCTGGTTCTCCTCTATGCAGCGTGCTGGACTGCTGGAAGTGCTAGAGCAGCAGCACATCACATGGCTGAATGTATTCGCTGTCGATAACGTTTTGCAGCGGATGGCAGATCCATGCTTTATTGGTGCAACCATTGCTGCAAATTGTACGTCTGGCAGCAAAGTAGTTGCAAAGGCAAGTCCGGATGAAAAGGTGGGGGTACTCTGTCTGGAGGATGGTAAGCCCTCTATCGTAGAATATTTTGAGATGACAGACGATATGCGGAATCTGCGGGAACCAGACGGTACGTTGACGTATCGGTATGGTGTGATTCTGAATTATCTGTTCCGGGTGGATCAGCTGTGTAAGACGCTGCACTGTAATCTGCCGCTGCATCGGGCGTTTAAGGCTGTGGCATATCTGGCAGAAGACGGCACGACCGTGAAGCCGGAGCAGCCGAACGGCTATAAGCTGGAAACGCTGGTATTGGACATGGTGCATATGCAGGAAAACTGCTTGCTGTACGAGGTAGAGCGGGAGAAGGAATTTGCACCGGTGAAGAATGCAACCGGTGTGGATTCGGTGGAAACCGCAAGAGAGCTGCTGAAGAAGAATGGTGTAGAACTGTAGGCAGATCAATTTAAATTGCAAAAAACGGAAAGCAGAACGATGCTTTCCGTTTTTTTGTGCAGAGATTGCGATTATTCTTTTACTGTGCCGGTGCAGATGCCCGTTTGACAGGTTGTTTCACAATGCATTGCTTGGGACATTCCTTGACACAAAGTCCGCAGGAAACGCATTTGTCATAATCAATGACAGCATGATTGTCGGTCACATGAATGGCATCAAACTTGCAGACCTTTTCACACTTCTTGCAGCCAATGCAGGCGTTTTGACAGGCTTGCATGGCAGTTCTGCCCATATCCTTGGAAGAGCAGAGGACATCTACTTTTTTCTTTTCTGCACGCAGGGTGATTAACCCGTTGGGACAGGCTTTCGCACACTTTCCGCAGGAAATGCACGCTTCTGTGCAGATCACTGCCAGACCATCTTGCACACGGATACAGTCCTTTTCACAGACGGCGGCACAGTCCCCGAGTCCCAGGCAGCCATGCATACAGCTGCCTGTACCGCCGTAGAACCGCTTTGCTGCTGCACAGGTCTGGACACCGTCAAATACGAATTTTGGTTTGGTGGCTGTACAGGAGCCGTTGCAGTGTACCACAGGGATTTTGCGTTCTGCTGCGGAGACGGCAACGCCCATAATTTCCCCAATGCTGCCAGCCGCTGCTGCACCGCCCGGCAGACAGGCGTTCATGGGGGCACCTTTGCTGACAATGGCATCGGCATAGTCGGCACAGCCGGCATAACCGCATGCACCGCAGTTTGCCCCCGGCAGGATTTCTGTGATATGCTGCGTTCGTTCGTCAACCTTGACGGCAAACACCTTGGAGATTACCGTCAATAAAACGCCAAATACAACACCAAAAACAAGAAACAGTAAAATTGGCAGGATATATTCCATCTTGATTCCGCTCCTTTCTCACTGACCCAGACCGCCGAAGCCAAGGAAACTCATAGATACAATGGCGGCAGCAACCAAGGTTGCCGGTACACCTTGGAACATTGCCGGTGTTTCCGATTCGGCATCATCGACTCTGGAACGCACGCCGGAAAATAATACCATTGCCAGTGCAAACCCAAAACCAGAGAAAAAGGCATTGACCATGGATTCCCAGAAGGTGTAGTTTTCATCAATGTTCATGATGGTGACGCCCAGTACGGCACAGTTTGTCGTAATCAGCGGCAGATAGACTCCCAATGTTTTATAGAGTGGCGGCATAACCTTTTTCATGACAATTTCCAGCAGCTGTACAAAAACCGCAATGACCAGAATAAAGGCGACGGTTCGAAGATAGGTCAAATCGTTTGGCTGGAGCAGAAAATAATAAATCGGATAGGTCACCAGCGAGGCACAGAGCATGACAAAGATAACCGCTGCTCCCATACCAACACTGGAGTCAAATTTTTTCGATACGCCCAAAAACGGACAGCAGCCGTAGAACTTGGAAAGGACGAAATTGTTCGTCAGAACGGCGGCAATGATAATGGTAACCAAAGTACTCATGCTTCTACCTCCTCACAGTTGGCACGGCATGCCGCAGCATTCGGACAGGCACTGCATCCCAGTTTTTTCGGCGGTTTCTTTTTGGCGAGTCGGCAAACAACGGCAATGATAATGCCGAGCACGAAAAATCCGCCTGCGGGCATGACAAACAGTGACATAGTATGCCCCTGCATGAATGGAATCGTCAGACCGAACCAGCTGCCAGAACCGAAAATCTCTCGAATCGAACCCATCAGGAACAAGGCAAGTGTGAAGCCCAGTCCCATGCCGGCACCGTCCAGAAGGGACGGGAGCAGACTGTTCTTGCTGGCAAACATTTCTGCTCTGCCAAGGATAATACAGTTGACCGTGATCAGCTCCAGAAATGCCCCAAGGCTGGTGTATAGGGACGGCACAAAACCATGCAGCAAAAACTGAATCAGCGTCACAAATGTGGCAATGATGACAATGTAGCATGGCAGTTTGACTTGTTCCGGAATGATTTTCCGCAGCAAACTGATGACCAAATTGGAGAAAATCAGAACGAATGTGGTGGAAAGTCCCATGCCGATGCCGTTGAAGGCACCGGTTGTAACAGCCAGTGTCGGACACATGCCGAGCAAGGAGACCAGAACCGGATTCTCCCGAATCAAACCTTTTGTAAATTCTTTTCCATAGTTCATGATAAAATCGCCTCCTTATTTTGTGCAAAGGTGTCCATTGCACAGGTCACAGCGGCTTTCATGCCGTTGGAGGAATAAGTTGCACCGGTGATACCGTCCACCTGTTCCACGGCTGCTGCATCCGATAAACCGATGAGGGAATCTGTCAGGAGTTCCGGGTTGGTCTGTACTTTTGTCCCCAATCCAGGGGTTTCCGTGACAGATACAAATGTGATTCCCGTGATGGTTCCCTCTGGATCCAGTCCGATGACCACCTGTAAACCGCCCTTGTTGTAGCCGTTTGCAGTGACCAATACGGCTGTCTGTTGGTGTTCATCGACATAAACTGCCGTTGCAGTGGCTTTTTCGTTGTCTGCTGACTGGAAATCTGGTACTTCTGTAAAGCTGCCAGCGTTTGGAAGTTCCTGTAAGCTGGTTTGAATCGAAGCGGCTTCTGCGGCTGCAATTTTTTCTTTTGTGATGCTGTTGACAACGGCAAGCAGGCCACAGCAGCAGGCACAGACAACTGCCAGCACAATTGGTGGTTTGATGCTGGTTTGTTTTTGTTTCATCTCATGCTTCCTCCTTTTTTGCTTTCTTTGCACCCAGTGGTTTGGTCATGGTCAGCTTGTCGATGTATGGGGTGAGCAGGTTCATCAGTAGGATGGAGAACGAGCAGCCCTCTGGCATGCTGGCAAATTCCCGGATGACAAAGGTCAGAATGCCGCAGCCAATGCCGAAGATCCACTTGCCCTTTGTGGTAATCGGGGTGGTCACATAGTCAGTTGCCATGAAAAATGCACCAATCATGACACCGCCGCTCAGCAGGGCATATGGTACAGCGGTCAGATCACCGCCGGTTGCCAGCGTATAGAAGAACGTCAGCACGCCCAGCGAACCAAGATAGGCAACGGGTGTGGATGGGGAGATGATTCTTGTGAAAATCAGGAACAGTCCGCCGAGGAGCAGTGCCAGTGCGGAGGTTTCTCCGATACAGCCGCCGACATTGCCGAGGAAAAGTGCGGTCAGGCTGGCATCCCCGCTGACGAGCGGTGTTGCAGAGGTGACAGCATCCAGATCCAGCGAACCGGCAGAAGAAGCAAGCATATTGCCCAGGGAAAGTCCCTGGTAGTAGAATGGCTTGACCCAGGTTGTCATATCACCGGCGAAGGAAAGCAGCAAAAACACTCTGCCGGTAATGGCAGGGTTGGCAAAGTTGCAGCCCAAACCGCCGAACAGCTGTTTGACGACTGCAATGGCAAAGATACAGCCAATGGCTGCTTCCCAAAACGGCAGCGTTGCCGGTAGATTCAGAGCCAGCAGCAAACCGGTCAGAGCGGCACTGCCGTCTGTGATCGTAATGGGTTTTTTCATCAGCTTCTGACAGACTGCTTCCGTTGCCAGACAGACGGCAATGCAGAAGAGTATGAGCAGCAGTGCCCGCAGTCCAAAGAAAATCACACCGGACACCGCAGCCGGCAGCAGTGCCAGCAGCACCAGTCCCATAATTTTTTGTGTTGTCATCCCGCTCCGAACATGTGGAGACGGGGAAACGGTCAGTAATTGCAAAACAGACACCCCTTTCTTACTTCTTGGCAGCTGCCATGACCATTGCCTTGGCAAACTGATTGGTTTCAGCGACTGGGCGTTTTGCTGGACAGGCATAGGTACAGCAGCCACAGTTCATACATAAGGTAACATGCAGCGTTTGCAAAGCATCGATATCTTTTTTCTGGTAAGCCTTTGCAATCTGCGGCGGCATCAGCCGCAGAGGACAGGCTTGGATACAGCGTCCACAGTGAATGCAGGCGGATGCCTTTGGTGCAGCAGAATTTGCAAATGCCACGATGGCATTATTTGCCTTTAAAATCGGATCGTGCATGTCTGCAATCGGCATTCCCATCATGGGGCCGCCGTACAGCAGTTTTTTGACTCGTTCCCTATCGCACTGTGCAAAGGTCAGTACATCTTCCACCGGTGTTCCCATGGGCAC
>DYCW01000330.1 GCA_019417865.1 Ruminococcus sp.
TCAGATGTGTATAAGAGACAGACATCACACCCTGTATAATGTTGTGTGCCGTCAGTTCCTTTGCCAGCTCCGGCGGCGTATAGCCCAGAATGAAGATTTCACTGTCTGGACAGTACTGCCGTACCGCCAGTGCCTCTTCCAGATTGGAGACAGCAAACCAGTGAATGCCCATCTGGTGCAGGGCGGTACAGATTCCCTCATCTCCGTGCCCATAGGCATCTGCCTTGACGACTGCCATAAAGTCGGTGTGCTCCGGCAGAATTTCTTGAATACAGCGGACATTATGTTCCAGAGCGGACAGGTCAATTTCCGCCCAGGCACGATGTAATACGGATGCTTGTTTCATGTTGATTCCTTCTTTCGACACAAAGTTTGTGCAATTTCCAAAAAATCTCTTGTTCTTTTCTCCAAAACCGAGTATAATGGGAGATGGATGTTTTTATTTCTTTCTTATTGTATCATAGAATGTGCAATCTGTCTACACGCAGGAATTGCCATCTTTTAAAAATATAGGATTCCATCAGACAGGAGGATTTTTTTTGCAGCCAGTTGAATTTATCGTAACAGACGGGTATCCGCAGGATACCACCTTTTTACAGTTCCGTAAGCAGACTGCTTGTTTTAGCGGTCACCGACCCAATGCGTTTCCAGAGGGGACGATGCTGGGTCTTTCGATGATTGATTTATTAAAAACGCTGCTTGCCGGCAGTATTGAGCTGGCATTGCAGGATGGGTTTCGTTATTTTCTGGATGGACTGGCAGAGGGGGTGGATCTCTGGGCAGCAGAATATCTGCTTTATCGAAAAGAGCATGGGAATATCCCCATGCATTTGATTGCCGTAGAACCCTGTCTGCATTATCTGGAAAATCGCCGCAGCGGGAAAGAAGAGATGATGCAGTATGTCGAGCATACAGACGCCTTGATTACGATTCCGATGCAGGGCAAATATAGTTTTTTGCGGCGAAATGATTATATGCTGGAACACAGCTGGCGGCTGATTTGTATGATTTGTAAGCAGAATGGTGGTACAGCCTATACACTGAAACGGGCTGTGAAAGACCAAAAAGAGATTCACTGTATGGATGTCAGCAATCCCAATTTACTGTTTCAATTCACCATGTACTTTCTGGAACAGGAGTGGGCAGTGCCGCATACTGCTGAAGAGCGATATGTGTACTATCAGGTGCATCCGGAGATGATACCGGTTTGTTCCTCGCTCTTGAAAGGGTATGCAAAGGGATGGTGAAAATAGAATGCATGTTGTTATCATACCATAAAGCAAAAGAAATTGCAAACGGCAGACGGCATCGTATTTTCGCTGCACACATGTTGGTGGAATCGTCTATAAACAAAAAACCGCATGTCTCAACAACATGCGGTTTGCGGCAAAATCGCCCCGTTTCCGGGGAAACGTGTCTTAGTTAGAAGCGTTGAGCTTCTTTGCCAGCTGAGACTTCTTTCTGGCAGCTGCATTCTTGTGCAGCAGACCCTTTGCACAAGCCTGATCCACCTTCTTGATGGCAACCCGGATAGCTGCTTCCTTGTCCGCAGCGTTCTCGGAGCAAGCCAGATCAGCTTTCTTGATCATGGTCTTCAGGTTGGACTTTCTTGTCTTGTTGGCAGCAGCCTTTGTGGCATTGACACGGACTCTCTTCTTAGCGGATTTAATATTTGGCATAATTTGTTACCTCCTGCTGTAACTTCAAAATTTTCTGCATATGCGAGTTGGTTTGTCAGCGAAAAGCGGAAGTGACACGGTACCGCTTTTTTGCAAATGGAACGACCATATGCGGATGCCATCGGGTTTTATGGCATCATGACTAACTTTAATTATAACATAGCTTTTTGTAAAATGCAATTGCAGATTTTGAAAAAAATTGACGAAAATACAGCGTGGAAAGATAGCAGATTGCACAAATTATTGCAGTTGTTGTTTGGTAATGCTCTGGACACCGGTACGGAGCAGATTCATGGAAAGGGTTGCCATGTGATGGGCAGTCTGTTTACAGTTGTTTTGCAGCCAGATATCGATCATCCCGACGCAGCCGGAGAGAAAGAAGCTTGTGACATATTTTAAATCCTGTGCATCCAGCTCCTCTTCATCGGAGATCATGCGGAGGGCTTTGGTGCCGTTTTCGGCAATTAGGTTTTCCAGTTTCCTTACAAATGCAATATCGCCGTTCGGGCTCATCAGTGCACGGCAGAGTGGTTGGTTTTCAGATAAGACTGTGAAAAATTGTTCGAGTTTTTCAGAGAATGTGTTTTGCTGATGGTTGTCAATAATAGGAAGAAACTGTTCCATTAGGTTGTTTTCAGTCTGTTCCAGCAGGTCATAAATATCCGTATAGTGCAGGTAGAAGGTGGAGCGATTGATATCCACCAGGTCGGCAAGTTCCCGTACGGAAATATCTTTGACAGGTTTTTGCTGCATAAGCTGTACAAATCCACTGAGAATCATTGCCCGGGTACGGCGGACACGGCGTTCCTGTCTCGAAGAAGCCGCAGGAATCGTTTTTTGCATAGGAGATGCCTTCTTTCTGCTGCATGGCAGCAATTTTCATTAAAATATGTACGTTCGATGGACAGATTTTATCTGTCACAAGGTTTGTGGTTGGCGGCGGCAGCATGCATTTTCGTTGCACTTCCGTTCAAATCGTATTTTGTGCGTGTCATAGTCGGGGCAGCCCCCTATTTCAAAATCATAACAAAAGAAATCATAGTTGTCAACCCGTAAAACGATGGTTTTTTATTTGCATATGGCAGCAGGCGGTAACGATTACCGCCTGCTGTTTTTGTTTTTCTCTGTATCGGGTTGTTACTGGGAAACGGCTTCCTTCTTTCTGGAAACTGCTTTGGTTTCTGTTCCTTCTGACAGTGCAGCCTGTGTCTGACCGTGTTTCCATTTCCGCTGATAAGCCGGAATCATCAGCAGTGTGAAGAGGACAGTGAGAGCAATCATGACAACATAGGTACTTGTGATGTCATTGCCGGTCGCAATGGAGCTGCGGAAGCCTTCTACCGTATAGGTAAACGGCATAAACGGCTTGATGATCTGGAAGAACTTCGTTGACAGCTCGGATGGATAGGTGCCGGCACAGCCGCTGAGCTGGAGCACCATGAATACCAGCAGGATAAAGCTGCCGATTTTTCCGCAGTACATATTCAGGCAGAAGACAATGGCCATGTATGCCATAGAGGAAACGCCAGCCACCAGAATGGTTTGCAGGACATTCTGCGGTGCAAAGCCGTTGAACAGGTGGAGGAAGAAAACCATGCCGATTGCCTGTGCCCACGCAACCAGCAGCAGAACCGGCAGTTGTCTGCCCCATGCGTGGAGGGCATTTTTACCCTTCAGCGGTGTTTCGTATGGGTTGAACATGATGCAGTAAGCGAGGCAGGCAACCCAAAGACCCACTGCCATCATGTATGCTGCCATGGCGTGCCCGTTGTTTTCCACATGGCTTACATAGGTTTCTTCTGCGTCTACTGGAGAAGCGAACATTTCATAGGTTGCATCGGTGCTATTGATACTGCTGACTTCTGCGGCACCATCCTGCAATGCCGTCCAAAGGGTAGCAGAACCGTCTGTCAGCGTGACCAAGCCATCCTTTAGTGTGGCAGAACCATCGGCAAGCTGTACCGCTCCATCCTGCAACGCAGACGCTCCGTCCTGTAATTTCTTTGCACCGGAGAGCAGCGTATCATTTTGTGCGGTCAGCTGTCCAGTTCCGTCGGCAAGGGTCTCCGCACCACTTTGCAGCTGGTTGACAGCGACGGTCAGTGTCGGCATCTTTTCCACCAGTGTGGAAATGCCGCCTTGCAAAGCCGCTGCACCGCTCTGCAAGCTGCTGCTGTTGCTTTGCAGGGTGCTCAAGCCGTCTGACAAGGCATTGGCACCGGCAGCAGCCGTTTGCATGCCATCTGCCAAGTCGGAAGAACCATCGGACAGGGAAACTGTGCCGTTTGTCAAAGCCGCCGCCCCCGGCAGAAGCTGGTCATCTACAGCACTCTGAACCGCTTGTAATCCGCCGGATAGGGAGGCAATGGCTTGATCGGCTGCTGGCAGAGCCTGATCCGCACCATCTGCTAACTGATTGACCGCATCTGGCAGCTGTGCCGATGGCTCTAATGCTGCTGCTAGTGTAGTCACATCTGTTTGCAGCTGCGTTGCTGCACTGGAAAGGCTGCTCATTGGTTCGGCGAAACAGTTAAGCAGTTCTTGCTGACTGGCGGCGTCCATGTTTTGAAAAGCTTCTGTATTCAGAATTGCTTCCTGTGCGGATTGCAGGGAAGCAAGACCGCTGCCCAATGTCTGTAAGTCACCGGCGACAGCCTGCATGGCTTCTGTGGTTGCTGTGCTGCTGTCGGAGACGGAGGTTTTCAGCGTATCAATTCCCGTTTGTAATTGTGTCAGACCGGCACGCAGGGTTTGCATTTGTGCAGCGGTTTCCTCGTTGCAGCTTGCGGAAAGGGAACTGGACAGCTGTGACAATCCGTCTTCGAGCTGTTTGCTGCCGTAGTAAAGCTGTAATGCACCATCCTGCAAATTCTGTGAACCGGCGGAAAGCTGCTGGCTGCCGTCTGAGAGGGTTTGTGCACCGTCATAGGCACTTGCAACGCCTGCGGTGTAGGTGTCAACCCCGTTCTGTAATTGTGTGGCACCATCTTGTAACTGTCCGGCACCGTCTGTCAATGGAGAAACGCCGTCCTGTAACTGCTGCATGCCATTTTGGAGTTGTTTTGCACCGTCATCGACCTGTGAAACACCATCCGTATAGGCGGTTAATCCATCGGAGAGTGTTCCAAAGCCTTCTTCTAAGGTCAGCGTACTTTCTGCGAGAAGCTTTAAGTTGTCGCTTAACGTCACGCTGCCGTCTTTTAATTCGGTTGCACCGTCCTGGATTTCCTTTGCACCATCTGCGGCATCCTGCATGCCGTCTCCCGCTGTACCGATTTGATCAAACAGGGTTTCAGTGTATGCCTCTGTAATGGTACTGGAGACTTCTGCCTTGAGCTTCTGCATTGCCGTTTCGCTCATTTTGGAGGCAATGTAGTTGGTACCCGGATTCGTTTTATAGTAGAGATTCACGTTTTTCGGCGTATCATCCAATACCGTTGCTGCATTGGCGGATGTGTCCTCCGGAATCGTAATTGCCATATAATATGTTCCGTTTTCCAGACCATCCTGTGCGGCTTTGGCATCGACAAAGCAGAAATCCAGACTGTCGTTGTCTTTCAGGTTTTCCACCAAATCGTCGCCGATGGAGAGTGTTTGCTCTTGGAAGGTAACTGACTGATCCTGATTGACTACGGCGACCGGTAACTGATCGACATTGCCATAGGGATCCCACATAGAACCGAGGAACAGTGTCGTATAAATCGTTGGAATCAATACGATGCATCCCGTTGCAATCGCATTGAAGTGCCGTTTTAGAAAAGACGGCTTTTTTTCTTCTTTTTCTGCATGTTGCATACAATTTCCACCCTTTCTCTGAAAAAAGGACAACTGTCTAATAATCAATTTTTGTTGTCTCATTGTCATTATTATAGGCAGTTGTCGATTAAAAGTCAACCGTTGATTTTAGTTGAAATGACGGATACACAACATAAAATACAATTTATGTTTATTTGCACAACAAAACAGAAGGAAATTGATGTCTGTGAGGTGATATAAATACAGCATTGTTATTCCT
>DYCW01000331.1 GCA_019417865.1 Ruminococcus sp.
GTCTGGTGCTGAGTGTGATTCAACGCTTTTCTGGACGGGGAGAGGACATGGAAGACCTGTTTCAAGTTGGCGTAGTGGGGTTGATTAAAGCAATCAATCATTTTGACTTGAGCAAAGAAGTGCGGTTTTCTACCTACTGCGTGCCGATGATCAGCGGAGAACTGCGACGGTACCTACGGGACTTCAATCAAGTCAAAGTCAGCCGTTCCCTGCGGGATTTGGCATATAAAGCGATGCAGGCAAAGGAACGTCTGACCGCAAGTCTACAGAGAGAGCCAACCATTGAACAGATTGCTTCGGAAATTGGTGCCAAACGGGAGGATGTTGTCATCGCACTGGAAAGCATTACTGACCCGGTTTCTCTGTATGAGCCGGTTTATTCCGATTCCGGCGATACGCTCTATGTTATGGATCAGATTAGTGATCGTGACAGCATGGAAAACTGGCTGGGCGAACTATCGATTCGGGAGGCAATGCAGAATTTAGGGCAGCGAGAAAAAAATATCCTTTACCTGCGTTTTTTCCGTGGTAAGACCCAGATTGAAGTTGCTGGAGAAATCGGCATTTCACAGGCACAGGTTTCTCGTTTGGAGAAAGGGGCTTTGCTGAAAATTAAGTCAGCGGTGCAATGAGTATCCGTCATGAATAAACTGATTGCGGGTGGGGTCGTAGTGATATTGAACCGTTTTCATTTTTTCTTCCAGTGCGGTTTGGCTTTCGTCTAAATCCTCGCAGAGGGTTGTGAGGGAGGCGTATTTGTCCCGCAGCTGGGTATTCAGATAACTGAGCAGGATATAGGGATCTTGGGGAATTGACATAAAAATAACCTTCTTTCATAAAATAAAGTGTGTTAAGTTTGTTCCTTTGCTGCAATCCACTCCAGCAGTGGTGTGAGATAAGACGGGTTTGTCCAGTCGCATTGTTTTCCGATTGCTTCCATTAGTGCAGTCATCCAGGGTTCATAAGTGGAGGGATCTTTTTTTGCCACTGCTTTTTGCAGCATCTTACATAGAATACGATCTTTGGCAGACATCTTTTCCATATCCCATGCTCCTCTTCCATAGAACAAAGGTGTGTCTCGCCATTCCTTTTGCAGATTGCGTTCCTTGATTGCTTTCAGGGCAGTTTCATCATATGGAGATGCACCAACGCAGAAAATGGCGATTTGTTTTTGCTGTAAAATACTGGAATGTTTTTTCAGAAAAGAGAGTCCGGCGATACCAGAAGCATAAATACCGCCGCATAAAATGATGGTGTCATATGCGGACAGCGTATCGGCTTTGCACTGTCGGATTTCCATGCAGTCAAAACGTGTCTGCTCCTTGAGCCATAGGGCATATTTTTTAGAAGCACCGTATTTGGATTGATATAAAACAATTCCTCTTGTCATCGTATTCCTCTTTTCATTTTACTTTTTTAAGTTGTATGGGGTTACTGAATTAAAAGGTTAGCAACTGTAGAACCTACATGGCACACTAAAAATGCTGTACCAAAGAGCAGTGCAACTTCGTTTCTGCGTATCCACGCAAATAGAAGTAATGCCAGGCAAGGGGCAAAGACACAAATCCAGCAGCACAATAAAATTTACAATGTTCGCATAATAACAACTCCATCCAACAAAATACAACAGCACCATTCCCATGATACCAATTCTCCAACAGCGTTTCTTTAATGGTACTTGTGGAACATTTCGGAGTAGGCAAAGCGTTGCAATGAATAAAATTTGAAAGATACTACCCAGTTTTTCGATTGTAGGAAATACAGATTTTGCAGTTCTTAGGACATCTTGTGGGGCTGGTACTGCAAACCAAATAAAATTGGGAAGCATAATCACAAGAAATAATAGAAAACCCAAAAGATCAAATGTGAAACGATAGTGTTTGTGGATATTCATTTTTTCACCAATTTTTGCTTTTAATTTTTATAATGAATGAAAAATGTCGTTGCCGCATTGCGAGTTAAAATGATAGATTGCAGATGCCAGTTTTTCCGGCTGTTCCAGATTGACTTCATGCCCAGCATTGGGAATGACTTCCAATCTGGCATTGATCATGCTGTCTGCCAACTGACAGGCAGCTTTTTTATTTGTGTTGTCTTTTTCGCCGCAGATAACAAGCACAGGACAGAGAATGCGTTTCAATGCATTGGTAAAATTGAGAGACATCATGGAATGTGTTAAATCCATAAAGGCTTTTTTTGAAAATCCTGTACTTGCGAATGCCGCTTGGGGCATAAAGCGAAACAGAATATTCTGAAATCGCAGCAAGCCTTTCGGCATTTGAAACTGTGGTGCAATCAGAATCAGAGACTGTACATTTTCTGGATGATCTATGGCATAATGCAACGCCAGCACAGCACCAAGAGATAAACCACACAGATGGAATGGGGCAGAAATTGGATTGCAGTACGCAGAAAAATGCTGATATAATATTTCATATGTATAAGGGGCTTGTTTCAAAAAGGAAGACAGTTCTGGACAGAATATATGCTGTTGGTGATCCAAAAAAGAAATGGTTGGATTCCAGCTGGATGCCTCTTGTCCCAGTCCATGTACCAGTATCAGAGGATGACGATCATTGATTTTCATTCTGTCGTTTCCTCCAGCAGTTTTTTTCGGTAAGCAGCAGCTGCCTGTTCCTGTTTGTTATCACCGAACTGATAGTAAACTGCATTCTTTATTTCATTTGGCAGATATTGCTGTTTTACATAATGATGCGGATAGTCATGCGGATATAAATAGTGCTGTCCTTTCACAACTGCCTCAGCCCCATCAAAATGGCAGTTTTGCAGATGCCGTGGAAAATCCAGTGCACCGTGTTTTTCCACATCTGCCATCGCAGCGTGCATGGCAAGGTAGGAACTGTTGGATTTTGGAGCAGTTGCCAACAGGACAATTGCTTCTGCAAGGGGAATCTGTGCCTCCGGCAATCCCAGCTGCAAGGCACTGTCCACACAAGCTTTTGTGATGACAATTGCCTGTGGATAGGCAAGTCCAATATCCTCCGATGCAATCACCAATAATCGTCGGCAAAGGGAGAGTAAGTCTCCAGCAGAAAGTAGTCGTGCTGCATAGTGCAGGGCAGCATTTTCATCCGAACCCCGGATGGATTTTTGCAGGGCAGAGAGCAAGTCGTAATGCTGATCGTTTTCTCTGTCATACCGCATATTGCTTCTTTGTGTCAGTTCCTGTGCCAGTTTCAGAGAAACACGCAGTCCATCTTGCACCTTTTCTGCCGACAGAACACAGAGTTCTACCGTATTCATTGCCTTTCGGACATCGCCGCCGCATCCGCCTGCAATGTGTGCTGTGACGCCGTCTGCCACCTGAATGGAAACCGGCATATTTTGCTGGATTTTGGAGAATGCCCGTTCGACCGCTTTCTGCATTTCTTCCGACGGAACCGGTTTAAATTCAAATACGGTAGAACGGCTGATGAGAGCATTATAAACTGCAAAATATGGATTTTCGGTTGTAGAGGCAATTAGGGTGATTTGTCCGTTTTCGATGTATTCCAGTAGGCTTTGCTGCTGTTTTTTATTGAGATACTGAATCTCGTCCAGATAGAGTAAAATGCCGTGCATGCCGGAGAGTGTGCCGACTTCTGCTGCAACATCCCGTAAATCCGCAGTCGAAGCAGTGGTTCCATTGAGTTTATGTAGAGACATGGAGGTACTGTTTGCAATCATGCGGGCAACAGTGGTCTTTCCCACACCGGATGGACCATAGAAAATCATATTGGGGATTCTGCCACTTTCGATGATACGGCGAAGTGGTCGGTTCGGTGCCAGCAGGTGCTGCTGACCGACAATTTCTTCTAAACAGGATGGACGGATTTGTTCTGCTAAGGGCTGCATGGTGTGCGTCCCCCTTTCTATGATTTTTAATGTGACGTTTGGTGCTGTATTCAACAGCAATCCCAAGAAAACCATGCCTTTTCAAAGGCACACTGTTTCAAATCCATTCGTTTGATGAAAAATCGTCCCACACCGGAATCACACCACATAACTTTGATCCAGTCATGGGTACGGGTTGCAAAGTTGACAGGGGCGAAATCGCTGCACAGCTGAAACAGCATCATCGGTGCATCGTCTGCATGAATGTCAAATTCCTTTCCCCGTTCATATTCACAATAATCCCAGTCGTTGAACTGTGTAGAATAGGGATAACCGCCGACCTTGTGAAAATTTCCGAATGCTCCATCTCGTTCCTCGCAATCTCCCACAAATACATTATAGATATCGGGTGATTCTGCATCCTCTGGGTTGCTGATATATTTGCCAGACAATTCTGTATAGTATTGGCAGAATAACGATTTTAGTCGACAGTCATTGTTGGTCATAGATTCTTCCGACAGGGTAAACCGCATTCGATAGGAACCTATGACGGGAAAACTATGTGCATTGTCTTTTTTATATACTTGTATTTTTGCTGTGACACTGTCTTCTGTGACGGTACGGTCAATCGTTTTGTGGTAGAGGACAATGGCTTCCTCCCATGCCCATTTGTCAGACATCCAGAATTGAAGCATGCCTTCATGCGGATAGTCTGGCAGGGCTTCCAGTTCGGCACAGTCGATTTGGGCAAGCAGCTGCATTTGTCTGCCGTCTTTGTCTAGTGGAATCGTAAAATTCTTTGGTAGATATGGTAGACCACCAACCTTGCTGTCAAAAATAGAAAGCGGTTCTTCTTCCAATGAGATAGAAAGACAGGGCGTTTTGGTTTCATCTATGACCTTTTGAGCGGCTGCTTTTGCCATATCGTAGGCAGAACGATCAGGATTGGTTTCATTTGTCATGAGAATGTTCTCCTTTTATCTTTTATTATATTTCCTTTATTTCATATTTTTAAGAAACGAAAATATGTTCTTTGATCCAGCATTGCAGTTCTTCTGGTGTAGCATCTTGTAGCCCGAACAATCGCAGTGCACAGGGAGAATCAGCCGGGTCTGTAAAATCTCGCCAGAGTTTTTTCGATTCGATTTGCACGGCTTCTTCTGTGTGATAACCATCGTGAAAGACGACTTCTCCATTTTGTAGTTCCACAATGTCATTGGTAAACCATTTCCAGTGTTCCACAGAAGGATGATAGGCAACGCCACGCTCTTTACTGATTCTCCAGCAGCCGTCATAGCCATCATCTGCTATAAATTGTTCTGCCATTTCCCGCAATGAACCGAGCGGTATGGCATATTCAAAATCCAGTGTTTCCAATGCCACAATCAATTCTTCTAATTCTTCTCTAGTCTGAATATGCACCACAAATTCAATATTCTCATTTTTTTCTATCAATTTTTGAAAACGATTCTCCATTCTGTTCCTCCTTCCATTAAAACGCAATATCCTGATAACCAATATCATCAATCATTTCATTTATGAATCTAATTCCAAGACCATTTTCTTCATCCCAAATGCAACTTAATGCGAGATTAACACATCTTTCTTCATAAATACCTGAAACAGGAATCACCAATGCATCTATTTGAATCAACCTAACGATATCATCTACATGATGGATATTCGGGAAATCCGCATTGCTGCCATCATCGTAACCGAGTTCTATTCTCAACTGGCAATAGTATTCATATATGCTTTTTTTCATCTCATTCTGCATGTTATCCCAATTATGGATGAAAAAATGAAACGAGTCATATTGCCAAGAATCAAATTCATGATCTATTTCACCAGAGATGATCAAATCCACAGATTGTTTTTTGCCAAAACAATTCAGTTGTATCTTGCCATTCCACCCATATTCATATTCAATTTCTCCAAACACTTTATCAATCATATATTTTCCTTTTCTCCTAAAAGCATAAATTTGGCATTTTTTCCGTTGGAACGAATTGCATTGTTTTTGTATCATTCACCCACAAGCGGCACGCCTGTTGAAAAAGATTCCTCTACATTATCAAGTGCAGATGCAAATATCGTACGATTCACAATTTTCTCTGATACGATTCTTTTCTCAGGTGAACACGCAAGTAAATACCGTATAATTGCAAGCTCTACATAATTCGTAAATTGTTCATAAGGCAACAAAGAATGATTCCCTTCAAAGGTTTCAAAACGATAATATTCCTTCTCATGATCCGTTTCATAGTAACAACAGCAGAGTTCTTCCACCCAGTCTCCCTTTGAGGATATTTTCATCAGAAAATTGTTGAAATTCGACTCTAGTATTGTATTTATAAGTAATATTACATCAAAATCCTTCTTACTCTTTAAATCATTGATAAAAAGTAGATTCATTTTTCCCCCCCGTATATCAGTCGAAGTATATATTAATG
>DYCW01000332.1 GCA_019417865.1 Ruminococcus sp.
CTGCTATCCCATCAGAAAGAATAAACAGAAAAACCGCCTATGCATTAAGAACATAGGCGGTTTTTTATTTGGCGGAGACGGTGGGATTCGAACCCACGTGCCCTTGCGGACAACCTGATTTCGAGTCAAGCTCGTTACGACCACTTCGATACGTCTCCAATTTTATTATTGACAGGGGCACAGTGGTATTGATTTTCTGAACATAATCGAATGAAAAAAATGCATACTACTTGTACAGTATAGCATGACGAGATCAGAAAAGCAAGTCCTTTCTTTGAAATTTGTAAAAACAAACGAAAATAAAAGCAAAACAGAAATAAAAGTTGTAGAAAACGCTTTTTTTCCATCGTTCGATTGACAGGCTTTCAAAAAAGTACTAAAATAATAGTAAAATTCGACAGGAATCATCCCTATGGAGGCTTTTTATGAAATCATCAACGAAAAATTTTTTTTACAATCTTTCCAGCAAAACCCGCATCACCATGCTGTTCTGCGGTTGTCTTATTTTGTTGACCGGACTGCTGCTGATATTCTTAATGCTCTGTCCCGTCAAAAAAGAAAATCTTTCCAATCACGCAAATGAAAATCTTCTCTCCGTTGCTACCACCGCATCCACAGAAGCAACCAACACGGAAGAGACGACTGTCACGCCAAAAAATACGCGAAAAACAACAGACAAAAAACGTGCCCGCTCTACTACAACCAAGACAACTACAAAAGAAGCAATAACCAAAACGGAAGAAATGACAGAAGAAGAAAGCAACTATGATGACTATAATGATGATTATAACAATCATTATAGCTATATTGATTACAATAACAATTACGATGACTATAATGATTATAGCAGCAATGAAAGCAGTTATGATGATACCGTCCTTACAGAACCAATACCAGAAGAATCCCTTCCAGAAGAAGGCAGTGTGGACGAATCTGAACCCTTAAACCAATAAAAATTTTTGTAAAATTCCGCATTTTCTATTGACAAATGCGAATGAATCCGCTATAATAAAAATCGTAAAAGGGAGTAGCTGACAAGAATCCCATTCTTGTTTATGCGGCGTCAATACGACTGTTGGTTTTATGCAGTCCGCTTCATAAGTTTGAAGCTATACCATGCCTATGTATGGAAATAGCGGAAAATGGCAAGACTTTTACTGAATGAATTGCAGACAAAAAAGCAGTTTTTTCAGTAATGGTCTTGCTTTTTTGCTGCCAAAAAAGAGAGGAAGGAAGTTTCCAATGACAACCAAACCACCCTATCAACAATCCCCCGAAGACCTGTATGCGGCATATGCCTCCCATCGAGAAGGATTGACCAGCCAGCAGGCAAAACAAAATCAGGAACGCTATGGAAAAAACAAACTCGCTGAAAAAAAGAAAAAACCCGTCTGGTTGGTTTTTCTGGAGCAATTCAAAGATTTCCTTGTCATCATCCTGATTATCGCCGCCATCGTTTCCGCAATCACCGGCGAACTGGAAAGCACCATTGTCATCCTGTTTGTCATCACCATGAATGCCATTCTTGGTACCGTACAAACGGTCAAAGCCGAAAAATCGCTGGACAATTTGAAATCCCTCTCCGCACCCCATGCAAAGGTTCTGCGTGACGGTGCCACTGTTCTGCTTCCAGCAGAAGAGCTGGTTGTCGGCGATGTCATCTTGCTGGAAGCCGGTGATCAAGTACCGGCAGATGCCCGTGTACTGGAATCCGCTTCCCTGCAAACAAATGAAAGTGCATTAACCGGTGAAAGTCTGAATGTGGAAAAAGAAGCCAGCTGCATTGACCATGAGGTACCGCTTGGTGACCGGAAAAACATGGTTTACTCCGGCGGATTTGTCACCTACGGAAGAGGGGTCTGTCTGATCACCGATGTCGGCATGGAAACAGAAGTCGGTAAAATCGCCGCTCTTATGCAGAATGCTTCCGAACGAAAAACACCGTTACAGCGTACTCTCGACCAGTTCGGTCAGCGACTTTCCATTGCGATTCTAATTGTCTGTGTCATTGTCTTCGGACTGGAACTGCTGCGAGTAGATGCACTCAACTTTGACAGTGTGATGGGTGCTCTGATGTTTGCAATTGCCCTTGCTGTTGCTGCCATTCCAGAAGCACTTAGCTCCATTGTCACCATTGTACTCTCCTACGGTACACAAAAAATGGCAAAAGAACATGCGATCATCCGCAAACTGCAAGCTGTAGAAGGACTTGGCTCTGTTTCTGTTATCTGCTCTGACAAAACCGGTACACTGACGCAGAATAAAATGACCGTTCGGAAAATCGTCTCCAACGGACACATCATTGCAGAAGAGGATGTCAATCTCGAAAATGAATCGGAAAAGTGGCTGATTATCGCCTCGGTACTTTGCAGTGACGCCACTTGTAAAGACGGCACGGAAATCGGTGACCCAACTGAAACCGCATTGGTTCGCTTTTCTCAGAAAAACGGAATGCAGGAGGACGACTTGCGGCAGCAATACCCTCGTTTGGCAGAAATTCCATTCGACTCCGACCGAAAGCTGATGTCCACCCTGAATCAAACATCAAAGGGAAACATCATGTTCACCAAAGGGGCAGCCGATGTGCTGACCGAACGAATGCTGATTACAGAGGAACAAAAGCAGAAAATTCACAAACAGGTAGAAACCCTCTCCAAACAGGGTCTGCGACTGCTCTGCTTTGCCAGCAAACGGTTTGATGGCGATACGCTCTCATTGGAAGACGAAACAGACCTGCACTATATGGGGCTAATTGCTATGATGGATCCGCCTCGTGTCGAATCTGCAGATGCAGTTGCAGCCTGCAAAAAGGCTGGCATTAAACCGGTTATGATTACAGGCGATCATGTTGTTACTGCTGCTGCCATTGCAAAGGAAATTGGTATTCTGGAAAATGAAAGCGAGGCCGTAGAAGGAGCTGTACTGGACAATTATACAGATGAACAGCTTGTAGATTTTGTCAAGGATAAATCCGTCTATGCAAGAGTGACACCGGAACATAAAATCCGAATTGTCCGTGCATGGCAGGCACAAAACTGCATTGTCTCCATGACCGGCGACGGCGTCAACGATGCACCTGCTCTGAAACAAGCAGATGTCGGCGTAGCAATGGGTATCACAGGTACAGAAGTTTCAAAGGATGCTGCTGCGATGGTACTGACGGATGACAATTTTGCAACCATTGTCAAAGCCATTCAAAACGGCAGAAATATCTATGATAACATCAAACGCTCCATTTTATTCCTGCTCTCTGGAAACCTTGCCGGCATTCTAGTGGTACTTGCCTGTGCTCTTGCCGGTCTGGGACAGCCATTTGCAGCCATTCACCTACTCTTTATCAATCTGCTCACAGACTCCCTGCCTGCAATCGGTCTGGGACTGGAACCGCATCAGGAAAGCGTTATGCTGCGGAAACCCCGTCCGGCAAATGAATCCATCCTCACAAAGAAATTCCTTGGCTCTGTTGGCTATTCCGGCTTGATCATCGGCTTCATGACAATGCTGGCATATTTGCTCGGTCTGAGCGAAGGCGGTCAATCTGTCGGAATGACGATGGCATTTGCAACGCTTTGCATGTCTCGTCTGTGGCATGGATTCAGCTGCAAATCGGATGAACCCGTTCTCTTCCGGAAACAAATGCTCAATAATCCATTCGGTTTGATGGCATTCTTTATCGGTATGATTTTCATCAATGCAGTACTGCTGATTCCACCGCTGCGTGGCTTGTTTGATGTCGCAGATCTGACCGGCTTGCAGTTTGCATGGATTTATATCTTTAGCATTACCTCTATGCTGCTGGTACAAATTGTAAAGTTTGTAAAAGGAATGATTCCGCGTTCTGTCTCCTGAAGATAAAAATAATTGTAAAAAAAGTGTGAATCCCCTTGACAAACAAAAGCAAAGTGCATATAATAAAACCATATTGAAATTCTTAGAGCAAAGGCAAGTAACCTGCCGAGCGGCATTCCAGAGAGTCAGGGACGGTGGAATCCTGATGTGCAAGCGGTATGGCGAATGGATTTGTGAGAAGCACAGGGAATCCGCAAAACGGTAGTAACTGTCGCCGTATATCCTACGTTATCGGGATAAGAATATATCCGGTGCAAGTCCGGCGTATTCGAAAAGAGGGAAACAGTATTTTGTTTCTGAAATTGGGTGGCAACACGTTATGGAATTTTTCGCCTGACGTCCCATGTTAAATGGGACATCAGGCGTTTTTTATTGTCCCATTTTCAATAAACATTTTTTAAGGAAAAATGTACAAAAAACAAAAGGAGGTTTTCCTATGCTTACGCCATCTTTAGAGGAAGTCAAGCAGCTGGCAAAACAATATAACACCATTCCCGTCTTCTATGACTTCTCCGCTGATAACCAGACGCCCATCAACTTATATCGTGTCATGTCCGAAGGGGCAGAAAATGCCTTTATTCTGGAAAGTGTCAACAATGGGTTACAATGGGGACGCTATTCCTTCATAGGAGCGAATCCAAAGCGAGAAATCCAAATACACGGCACAACTGTCTGCATTCTGGAAAACGAAAAAAAACAAACACAAATGGCGGAGCATCCCATTCTGTTCCTAAAAGAACAAATGGCACAATATCGTGCTCCTATCCTGCCGGATGCACCGAACTTTACCGGCGGTCTGATTGGATATTTCGGCTATGACACGGTACGCTATATGGAAAAGGCACTTGTCAATGTACCCGAAGATGACATTCATATGCCGGATTGTGATTTATTTTTATATGAGGAACTGGTCGCCTATGACCACCTCAAACACAACGGCATTGTCATTCAAAACCTGCACACAGATGGCAATCTGGATGCCCAGTATGCAGCGGCTCTCTGGAGAGCAGAGGAAATCGCACAAAAAATCAGCTGCTACAATCCCACACCCAAACCAACCATCAAAACTGGAACTGCAATCGTACACTCCAACACCACCAAAGAAGCCTATATGGAAATTGTGAAGCAAGCAAAAGATTATATTGTCAACGGTGATATTTTTCAAATCGTACTTTCTCAACGATTTGAAATCCAGAATCCACCTGACAGCTTTGATGTATACCGAAAACTTCGTGCCAGCAATCCTTCTCCATACCTGTACTATTTCCACACACCAACCTATGATGTTGCTGGAGCTTCTCCAGAAATGTTGGCAAGCGTCAAAAATGGAATCATTCACAACCGCCCAATCGCTGGTACCAAACCGAGAGGCAGAACACAAGAAGAGGATAACCAGAATGAAGCAACCCTGCTCGCTGACCCAAAAGAACGAGCAGAACACACCATGCTGGTCGATCTGGGTCGAAATGATGTGGGAAAGGTTTCCGAGTTCGGCAGTGTGCATGTTACACGCTATATGGTAACAGAACGTGCCTCTAAAGTGATGCACCTGGTTTCCGATGTAGAGGGAACGCTGCGAAAGGATGCCACCGCACTCGATGCCCTGATGGCAATCCTACCAGCCGGCACACTGTCTGGTGCACCAAAGGTGCGGGCAATGGAATTGATTGACCAATTTGAACCGAAAAAACGAGGGCTGTACGGTGGAACTGTTGGCTATCTGGGATTTGATGGCAATCTGGATACCTGTATCGCCATCCGTACAGTGCTCTTTGCCAACCAAAAAGCATATGTACAGGCAGGAGCGGGCATTGTCGCAGATTCCGTGCCGGAAAATGAATATTACGAAACCGTCAATAAAGCACTTGCGATCATCAATGCGATTAAGGAGGCTTCACAATGATTCTCTTTTTAGATAACTATGATTCATTCACTTATAATTTGTATCAGTATATCGGCGAACTGTATCCGGACATTCAGGTTGTCCGAAATGATGAAATCACACTGGAAGAAATCGAAGCAATCCACCCGGATGCACTCCTGATTTCCCCCGGTCCGGGCTATCCAAAAGATGCCGGTATCTCCATTCCTGCTATTCAAAAATTTGCTGGAAGGATGCCGATCCTCGGCATTTGTCTGGGACATCAAGCCATTGCAGAAGCATTCGGCGGAAAGGTTGTCAAGGCAGAATACCTGATGCACGGCAAAGCAAGCAATATTGCAATTGATACGAAATCCGTTCTATTTCATAACATGCCGCAAGTAATCTCCTGCGGACGGTATCACTCTTTAATTGTAGAGGAATCTTCTCTGCCATCCTGCCTGCGGGTAACTGCAAGAGATGAGAACGGACAGATCATGGCAGTGGAACACACACAGTTCCCAATTTACGGTCTGCAATTCCATCCAGAATCCATCTTGACGGATGATGGAAAAGAAATTTTAATCCGCTTCCTGAATCTGCTGCCGGGTGTTTCCATTCCAACCAAAACACAGACTGCACAACAGCCGAAAAAAGCATTGCTTCCCTATGCAGAAAAGCTTCTCAATGGTAATGACCTCACAGAAGCAGAAGCGGCGGCTGCCATGGATTTGATTATGAGCAATGCAGCAACAGATATTCAGATTGCAGAATTTTTAACCGCTCTGCGAATAAAGGGAGAAACCATTGAGGAAATCACAGGTTTTGCAAAAGGCATGCGTGCCAAAGCAAAAACCGTTCCTAACTGCAAGGATGCCATTGATATTGTAGGAACAGGAGGAGATTATTCCAACTCCTTCAATATTTCCACCACCGCTTCTTTTGTCATTGCGGCGGCTGGTGCAAAGGTTGCCAAACATGGAAATCGCAGCGTCTCCAGTAAGAGCGGTGCAGCCGATGTCCTGGAACGGCTTGGGGTAAAAATTCAAACCACACCGGAACAAGCTGCAAACTGCATTCACGAAATCGGCATTTCCTTCCTGTTTGCCCAAAGCTATCACGGCTCCATGAAATATGTCGCAAAGGCAAGAAAGGAAATGAGCACTCGTACGGTATTCAATATTTTAGGACCTCTTGCCAATCCAGCAGAAACGAATTATATCCTGCTTGGCGTCTATGATGACCACCTACTATCTATGATGGCAAAAGTACTGTGCAGTCTTGGTATTCATCATGCAATGGTGATGCATGGCGAAGATGGTTTTGATGAAATTTCTATCTCTGCACCTACGAAAATCGCAGAAATCAGAGACGGCGGTATTTTTGAGTACAGTATCACACCAGAACAGTTTGGCTTGCCAATGGCAGAAAAAACAGAAATTATCGGCGGTACACCGGAGGAAAATGCACTGATTACACAGGGAATCCTTTCCGGTACCATTCGGGATGCCAAGCGGAATATTGTCTTACTGAATGCCGGCTGTGCATTGTATGTTGCAGAAAAAGTAACTAGCATTGGAGAGGGTGTCGCTCTGGCTGCCGAAACAATTGACAGCGGTGCAGCTCTGACAAAACTGGAAGAACTCAAGACATTCACCAATACTTTAGAATAGGAGAATCATGGATCTATGATAGTTGGTTTTGAAGATGCTTTTATGAATGTGCAGTCAGAGATCATTTCGCTTTGTTTGGAGTTTTTAGAACTTACCGGGCAAGATGCAGATGAAATTTATGCATATGCATATCAAAATGAACACGAAACGATGTTTAATGCTTTTTTCAAAAAAGATGACACCATTCTTTACCCAGGTAAATTGGGTTCTGAGGAACAGTCGGATACCTTCCTGCATGTTGGAATAGAGGATGTGCAAAAATTAGTTGCCGTTTGCAAAAAATATGAGCATAAATGTCCGAACGAATGCAAACTCATTTATCACGTGACCAGTAAACAATTTGATGCTAAATATGAATATACGGACTGCGTTGCAGAAAGAGGAATGAGTCCCGTAGAAGTCCTTATGGAATGGAAGAAAGAAATAGAAAGAGGAAACCCATCATGATTCTAGATGACATTGTTGCAAAACGGAAAGAGCAGCTTGCAAGAGAACTGGCAGAAACCGACCGACAGACCATGCGAACGCTGGCATTGCAGACAAAACGACCCGTCCTCTCCTTTCCGGATGCCCTGCGTACAGGACGGCTTTCCATCATTGCAGAGGTAAAGAAAGCTTCCCCCTCCAAGTCTGTCATTTGTGCAGACTTTCACCCAGTGGAACAGGCAATCGCCTACGAACGTGCCGGTGCAAATGCGATTTCCTGCCTGACAGAGGAACACTATTTTCAAGGCAACAGTCAGTATTTTCGGGACATTCGAACTGCGGTTTCAATTCCAATGCTGCGGAAGGATTTCATCATTGACACCTATCAAATTGATGAAGCACGGGTCATAGGGGCAGACGCCATTCTGCTGATCGCTGCAATTTTGGATGCAGAAACCATGCAGCAGTTCTATCAATATGCCACAGAACTAGGCTTGCACTGCCTGTTTGAAGCACACAATGAAACGGAAATGCAGCAGGTATTGGACT
This sequence comes from Ruminococcus sp., assembly GCA_019417865.1. Lineage (GTDB taxonomy): Bacteria > Bacillota > Clostridia > Oscillospirales > Ruminococcaceae > Ruminococcus_C. The sequence continues at coordinate 8,359 of DYCW01000332.1, forward strand.
GCGGTGCAAAAATCTGCGGCATTAACAACCGCAACCTCAAAACCTTTCAGGTCGACTTGGCAACCACGCAGCGTCTCGCTGCCATGGTGCCAAAGGATTGCATTCTCGTTTCGGAAAGCGGAATGCAATCCCATGATGACCTGAAAACTGTACGACAGTATGGAGCAGATGCCGTACTCATCGGTGAAACCCTCATGCGAAGCGGCAATGTGGCAACCGCTATGCAGACACTGCGGGAGAATTTATGAAGATTAAATTTTGCGGAATCCGGCGATTAGAAGATGTTGCTGCCATCAATGTGTTACAGCCGGATTATATGGGAATGATATTGAGTGCCGGTTTTCGGCGAAGCGTACCGCTCCCCACTGCAAAGCAGCTGGTACAGCAAAAATCTGCAGCCGTGCAGGCTGTGGGCGTATTTGTAGATGAAACAGCAGAAACCATTTTGCAGGTCACAGAGCAACTGCATCTGGATGTCATACAGCTGCATGGTACAGAATCACCAGAACTGCTCACACAGCTGCAAACTCAGACGGGATTGCCAGTCTGGAAAGCAGTTCGCATCCGCAATGAACAGGATTTGCAGGCAGTTGCAGAGATACAGGCGGATAATGTGATTCTGGAAGGCGATACCAAAAATGCTGTTGGTGGAACGGGAATTTGTGCAGACTGGTCACTGCTTGCAAACCGAAACTGGAATCGCCCCTTCTTTTTAGCAGGCGGTTTAAAGCCTGAAAATGTAGCTGAAGCGATTTCCATCGTACAACCGGATGGAATTGACCTTGCCAGCGGCATTGAAGAGAATGGGAGCAAATCACCTGAAAAGATGAAACAAATTATAACAATCATACGAGGAGCGTAAAATCATGGGTAAAGTTGGCAGATTTGGAATGTTCGGCGGACAGTATGTTCCCGAAACGGTAATGAATGCCGTTCACGAATTGGAAACGGCGTATGCAGAAGCAAAGGAAGATCCGGCATTCTGGGAAGAATATCGGCGGCTTTGCAGAGAATATGCAAACCGACCATCTCTTCTGTATTACGCAGAACGGATGACAAACGACTTAGGCGGCTGCAAAATCTATCTCAAACGAGAGGATTTGAATCACACCGGTGCACACAAAATCAACAATGTATTGGGACAGATTTTATTGGCAAAGCGAATGGGAAAAAAGAGAATCATTGCAGAAACCGGTGCCGGTCAGCATGGCGTTGCAACTGCTACGGCATGTGCATTATTTGATTTAGAATGTGAAGTATTCATGGGAAAGGAAGACGTAGAACGGCAGAAACTGAATGCCTATCGCATGGAACTGCTGGGAGCAAAGGTACGCAGTGTGGACAATGGCACCGGTACCCTAAAAGATGCCATCAATGAAGCCATGCGGGACTGGACTACAAATATTGATACCACCTATTATTTGATTGGTTCTGTTATGGGTCCGCATCCGTATCCGATGATGGTACGGGATTTCCAGAAAATTATTGGAGAAGAAGCCAAACAGCAGCTACAGGAAAAAGAAGGCGTTCTGCCGGATTGCGTGGTTGCCTGTGTGGGCGGCGGTTCCAATGCGATGGGAATGTTCTATGATTTCATTCCAGACAAGAGCGTACGTCTGGTTGGTGCAGAAGCCGCTGGAAAGGGTGTTGATACCGCTTTACACGCCGCTACTCTGACAAAGGGCACACTGGGCATTTTCCATGGTATGAAGTCCTATTTCCTGCAAAATGAAGAAGGACAGATTGCACCGGTTTTCTCGATTTCTGCGGGTCTGGACTATCCGGGGATCGGACCAGAACATGCTGACCTGTACAAAACCGGTCGGGCAGATTATGTTGCTATCACAGACGAAGAAGCCGTACAGGCATTGGAATACCTCTCGAAAAAAGAGGGAGTCATTCCGGCAATTGAGTCTGCCCATGCGGTAGCAGCTGCCATGAAGATTGCACCGACGATGAGAAAAGACCAGATTATGATTATTTGCCTGTCCGGTCGTGGCGATAAAGATATGCAACAGATTGCAGAATACAGAGGAGTGAAAATCGATGACTGAAAATAGAATTGACCGCACTTTACAAACATTAAAACAAGAGGGAAAAAAGGCTTTGATTCCATTTGTAACAGCGGGTCATGGCGGTTATGACCTGACGGAACAGCTGGTTCTGTGCATGGAAGCAGCCGGTGCAAATCTCATTGAACTGGGTGTTCCCTTTTCAGATCCCATTGCAGAAGGTCCTGTCATTCAGCATGCCAGTGAACAGTCCCTAAAACAGGGCACGACACTAGCAGGCATTTTTGAGCTGGTCAAGCGGCTGCGGAAACAGACCGATATGCCGCTGCTGCTCATGATGTACCTGAACACCATTTTTTCACACGGCACAGAAGACTTCTTCCGCACCTGCAAAGAAGTGGGCATTGATGGTGTCATTGTGCCGGATATGCCGTTTGAGGAGAAGGACGAAATTCAGAGCGATGCAGACAAATATGGCATTCACAATATCAGTCTGGTGACACCGGCAAGTGAAGGCAGAACGCAGATGATTGCAGAAGATGCAACTGGTTTCCTGTACTGTGTTTCCTCCAACGGTGTCACAGGCATGCGGTCAAAATTCCAGACCGATTTCTCCGCTTTCTTTGCCCCGATTCACAAGTATGCAAAAATCCCATGCATGGTGGGCTTTGGCATTTCCAATCCAGAAGCAGCAAAGCAGATGAGTGAATATTGTGACGGTGTTATCATCGGCAGTGCCATTGTCAATCTGGTGGAGCAGTATCAGGCACAGGCACCGGAAAAGGTGTACGAATTCTTACATGACATTCGTATTGCGTTAGATGAATAAATGCTATCTTCTTACACATACCTATCCGTTTTGCGATGGTATGGAAACAAAAGAACTGGGTATCTATTCCACAAGAGAAAACGCCAAAGCAGCACAGGCACGTTATTTCCAATTAGAAGGGTTTCGTGAATACCCTGAAACCTGCTTCTCCATACGTATGTTTTCTTTCGATGCGGATGAATACTGGAAGCAGGGGTTTGTAAATGCAACTGCACTTGCAGAAACATTCAGAACATTAACAGTGATAATCAATGAAATGGCAGATATGAACTTCTCTCCGGAAGATGCATGGAATCATGATGATTATTATTATGTATTGTGTGAGATCAGTGCATTTGTGTATCGTACCAACAATAAAATCGAACTTGCAAATTATATACAAGAACTCTTCAAAGATTACATGAAAACTGCACTTTCTCTGGATACCTGTATCCAGACAGCGGAACAACTATTAGCACTCTCCTGATAATGGGAGGGAAGATGAAAACTGCCAAAAGAAAGCCCGCATCGGAGGAAATGCATCGTGGAAATTGTAAATATTTGGTACGAATTTGAAGAATGGGATGAAAAAATTGATGAAACCGACTGCAATGCAGATGTCGTATTTGAACTACAGGATGGAAGCAAATGGTGTGCTTCTTTCTATACATTTCAAAATCTGCTCAGTTTAAACAGAAAAAACTGCATGACGGGAGAATGCCTTTCTGGAACATATTTCTATGCCAATAAACCCATTTTTATTTCTAGAATGAAGAAATCCATTATTCTATCCGTCATCCATGACATTCTACAAAACGGATCCCCATCCGATGCATTTGTTCAGATTCATCCATAAAAGAACTAACAGAAAAAGGACGTGATTTTACGGCAACGTGGTCTGGAATCCGACAGAAATTAGAAAATGATTATCTTGCTGCATCGCTGCGTGGTCATATTCAATATTACGCAACATCCTATAGCAAAAGTCCTGACCACAATGGCAGAGCAGCGATTCGGTTAGATGGAAAGGAAATCATAAGCGGCTGCTATTATAATAACTGGCATCAAGCACATCGTTTTCCAAAAGATGAGAAATACACACGCAGAATGAAAGAAGAATTTGCCTTCATGGATGATACTGCTATCCAGCTGGGCATATTTGACCAATGTTGTTTTTATCGTGCTTTTGATGAATTTGACAATCAAAGTATAGAAGAAAGTCTTCTGAGCGAAGATATTCTTGTGAGAATCTTTGCCCTTCTCGATAGACGGGTTGGAAAAAGGCGGCTGCTGGCAATGAAAGATCATATCGAAAACGAATGTGAAACCATACAGCTGTTCTTTTCTATTCGAGCAAAAGCGGAACATATCATCTAATGGGAACGGTTTCAGAAAATGGAAAAGGGCACATAGAAATCATGCAGCCCTTTCCATTTTTATTTAGCACTTGACAAAAATAAAAATCACTGGAGATAATCATGTTAGCATTTTATCTTTATCCTTTTTTAAATAATCAGAAAATTCAAGAATATACCAAAGAAGATCTCATGAATGTAGCGAAAGTGGAAGAATTATTTGACTATTGTCAAATCCTTGAAGCTTACATTACAAAATCAGGATGGGATTTTCTGATTCAACAGTATGGATGGGAAGGTCTATATCAAATCAATCAGAAAAGTGACTGGATTTATGCTGAAACGATTACAGAATTTCAATCATATGTGAAAGAAGAAATGAAACGTATGCCTGTGCAAATAAATCCAGAACTTGAAATAAACTTGAAATAAAATAGAGGTATGATGATGACAAAAGAAGAAAACAGAACGTTCAGGAAAAACTTCTTTGAACGTTATTATAAAAAACAAATCGAAGACGATCCCATTCTTGTTAAGGGCGTAGGCATCCCACCGGAAATGCTGGCAGTTCGTACTATCCTAAATTTTGATCATAGAAGAATAGAAAGGACTGTACAAGAAATTCCACAGTCCTTTCTATATTCCTGCTGTTTCTACGATTTTTCAATTTTTTTGAAAAAAGCTTGACAAACAAAGAAAAGTGTGATATAATGCATAAGTCAACTTCAATGAGATAGAAATCACCAAGTACAGTTTCCCCTCAAAATTTTTTTGAAAAAATTGAAAAAAGGGCTTGACAAACGCAAAAAAGTGTGATATAATAAATAAGTCGGTTGACGATGAAAAGAAAATATTGGGGTGTCGCCAAGTGGTAAGGCAGCGGACTCTGACTCCGTTATTCCGAGGGTTCAAATCCTTCCACCCCAACCAAAAAACAAGCATGTTTTCGTTACTTTTTGCACTTTTGAGATACAAATGAAAAATTGATTTTAGATTGTATCCACCGCAAATCCACCACGAGAATGCAAAAA
>DYCW01000333.1 GCA_019417865.1 Ruminococcus sp.
AATTTGCTCCAATGGGAATGTCTCCAATGAGCATTGTGATTTCGTTCCGGATATGCTGCATTTGCTGTTCTGCCTCCTGCTGATGTTCTTTCATCAATTCCACATCCACAGATACGCCGTTGTGTTTCATAATGCCGAGATACACCGCTGTTGGTGATTCGATCTGTTCCACAATATATCGATGTCTCGGCAGGAATCGGTCAAACCAGCTGCCCATGATATGATACAACCGCAGTGCAAAATCGGAGTCTGCACAGCCATATCTTGTTGTTTCCGAATCCTGTACATCCAGTTCATCAAAATGTCTGCCGTTTGTAACTTCTGAAAATGTAGGCAGAGGTTCGTGACACAGTTCTGCCGCCAGCTTTTTCAGTCCGCTGTCGGACAGTTTCCGGAACTCGTAATTGCTTTTCAAAGTCATCTGTGCTGCACAAATGGTATCATACACCGGCGGCTGAATGACGATATTCTGATGATAGGACATTGCAGATTCAAAAGCAATGTTATGAGCGATTTTGCAGAGATTTCGGTTTGAAAGGAAATCTTGCAGAAATCGAAAAAAAGCAATACTATCCATGTTTCTACCAACTTTATGAGCAACAGGAACATAGATTCCCGTATGCTCTGTTACGGAAAAGCTACACCCGACAATATGACTTTTTGCCGGGTCAAGGGCTGCTTTTTCTTCGGTGCGGTAAGGCTCGTCCGGTGCAGTTTCATAGTCAAAAGCAACAATTTTTGCATCGCCTATATAATCCATGATCTCCTGCACAGAGGTGACGCATTTGTAGTTTTCCATATGCTCTCCTTACTGTAACGGTTCGATAATTTCACCAGTTTCCGGGTCAACATTCAATGCATCTTCCGCATCGTAGCCAACTGTTCTGCTGAGTGCTTTGATCTGTTCCGTCATAGCAGAGATCAGCGGATATTCCTCCGGCGACAAAGCACGTTCCACCGCAAACTGTGCCTGACTGTAATTGATGCCAGTATTGCTTGATGCTTTCTTCAGAGTAAACTTTGTCACCACAGCATTGGAATTTTTGTACTTCGGGATCACACGCATGAGATAGCGTGTAAAGGCTTTCAGAGAGCCAGTGGGCAGCGATAAAATCATCGGAAAAATCTCGCCTTCACGAAGCAGATACAGACGGCGACGGTTCTTGCAGGCTTTTGCACCGTTTTTTCCTGAACCGTACTGATTCAGCGGACAGGAATCACAGTTTCCGCCGGGGTTGCCCTCACCGTTATGACCGTCAAAGCTGCCGCAGTCGGGCGGATTAGAACCACCCTGATATTCACTCTTGTAATAGGCGTTCAGAGAGTGCTGATAAAGGATCACTGCTGAAAATTCTTTCACAGTGTCCGGTTCATCTGGATTCTCACCGGGAATTTCAAACATAACACCGCCGCCGGATGGGATCTTAACACGTTCAAAGGTTGCGGAAAGTCCGTCCATTTCCTCCGACATCACCTCACTCAGATTAAAATCCTGCAAAGCAAGAAAGCCGGAGTTTTCCATATTCATCAGTTCATTGTTCTTATTCATCATTCATTTTCCTTTCCTTACTTGTGTGCTGCCTTGCGGACAGACACAGTTGTTTGTTCGTATACATTTACCAGACCGTTCAGCCAGTCCGGAATTGTATCCTGATTTTCAGAAATCTGCTCCTTGACAAAAGCAGACAGACTGTTGGCGTTGACAGTCTCATAGACCATATCACCGTAGCCGTTTTCTTTCAGAGCCATATACAGTTCTTCCTTACGCCCTGCCATAGCAGAAGCACGAGTTTTGGTGGTCAGCGAGAACATGGTTCCGGCTCGGGTGAAATTCTGCGTTTCTGTTTCTGCCATCAGCATAGAAAGCTGATAATCTGCCTGTTCAATTTCAGCGTTAATTTCTTTCAATCGCTGTTCTGCATTCTTCTTTTCCTCACGGAGTTGTTTCAGATGCTCCGCAAGTTCATACATATTCTGTGTTTGCATTTCAAACTCCTTCCTGAAATGGGTTGATTCCGTTCCGATAATCGTCTGCCAGCGTTCTCGCTAAATCCACCTTATCCCGCAAAGAACGGAGGATTTTTGCATCCACGGTATTCTTTGCAATCAGATAAATATACAGACAATTTTCTGTCTGAGAGACTCTGTGGATTCTTGCTTTTGCCTGTTCAAAGTTGGACATGGAATAGTCCAGACTGTAGAACACCATGGTTGATGCTGCTGTCAGAGTAATGCCCAGTCCTGCCGCTGCAATCTGCCCAACAAATACACGGCATTCTGCATCTTCCTGAAATCTTCGGATTTCTTCGGAGCGGTCGGAAATGCCGCCACGCACAGACGCATAGCCGATATGTTTTTGCTCCAGTAGTTTCTGAATATCGTTCAGTTCCGGCACAAACCTTGCCATGATAACCAGCTTTCTGTCTTCTGTAAGCATAGTGTCCAGAATATCGGAAAGGGCATCCAGCTTTGCAGTGCTGACAGAATTTGTATCGCCATCATCAATGAGATGTCCACCTGTGACCTGAGACAGACGAAGCATTTTTGTAAGGATATTAACAGCTGAAACCTCAGAGTTGCCAAGGTCAAGAAAAGATTCTTTCTCCAGCTGTTTGTACAATTTCATTACTTTTGGCTCCAGTTCAACTGTGCGGATTTCTTCTGTGATTTGAGGTAAGTCCAGACATTCTGATTTGGTCACACGAAAGGCAATGGAATGCATCTTTTGCAGGAACTCATCCATCATCTGCTTTCGGAAAACAGGAATGTGATTCCCATAGCCGCACATATCAAAGTAGCGATTGCGGAACACATAAAAGCTTGTCCCGAAAATATCTTTGTTCAGAAAGCGGTACTGGGAAAAGACATCAAGTTCTTTGTTGGTTATGAGTGTACCATTCAGAAGCAGCTTGTATCTTGCCTTGTCGCCCAGATGATGCATGGCTTTAGACTGTGCCGTGCGGTTTTCCTTGATTTTGTGTGCCTCGTCTGCAATAATGAGATCTGCATCATATGCAAGCAGTTCTTTCTCCAGCCGCCATGCAGATTCATAGTTGACCACTGCAATTTGAAGAACATTCCCGTTCAGTTTGGAAAGCTGCTCCTTTTTCTGTGTACTGCTGCCTTTCAGAATAGTCAGCTGATATGGAAAATCTGCGAAACGTGCAAATTCCTGTTCCCATACGCCAAGAATGGACAGCGGTGCTGCAATCAGGATTTTTCGAATATGACGACACTTATGCAGGATTCCCGCTATTGCAATACTGGTGATTGTTTTGCCGCAGCCCATTTCCATAAGCAGTGCCACACCGTTACTGTGTAAGTCTGATGGCAGAATGCCGAAGCGTTCACAGGCAAAATGGCAGGCGTTTTGCTGATGCTGATATAGGTCAGCTTTAATGGGGATTTTTAAGATTTCTTTCACTTCTTTTTCTCCTTATGTATTTCAAGGTGCAAAATCCTTAAAAATGCTGTTCATAACTTCAAGTTCTGTCCCTGTAAGCTGTGTTCGCAATTTTTGAAGTAATTTTATCTGTTCCGGTTTCAGACGCTTTCTGCTGACATGATATCCATCCATAACTTTAACACCTCCATACCTACCACGTTTGGTTTCAATAGGGTGAGCAAGTGTTAATTCTTCAATGTCTGTCTCTTAT
>DYCW01000334.1 GCA_019417865.1 Ruminococcus sp.
ATACAATATGCAATTTTAGAATAATCACGATAATTTTTTTCAATTTGCAATAGAAATTGTATTTTTAGATAAAAATAAAGGATGATTTCGATGCGGTTTGACAGCGTCTCCTTTCTATTTTTTATTTTAAGAGAAAATTAAAATGATTTTTTTAGGGGCTTATTAGAATAAGAATAAAATAAAAGGACATAGATTCACTGCTTTTCGTGAAGATCTATGTCCTTTTTTCTTAAAATACGGATTAAAAAACAAAAAAGGCATAGAAATCCCCTCTACAAATAACGCATTAAAAAATGTTTTTAAATGTTTTTTCGTTATTTATGTAATTTGAGATTTCTATGCCTGTTTCTCATTTCTAATAAAAAGAAACTGCAAGATAAAATAAATGATATCTGCTACAGACGGAAATGCCATCTGTAATTACTTATTAGCATATCACAAAACCGGCAGTTTGTCAAGTGTTTTTTTGATGGCATCACGCAAATCCATTTTGAAATGATGGAGTCATTCTACGCCGTAGGCGATTGCGGTCAAGCTGCCAACCTTGCAAAGCCAACAAGTTGGAATTGGTAAACGAATGAAGAATAAGACACCGTTGTCCGCCTTCTGAAAAAACAAAACGATAGGTAATACAGAAATTTCGTGTAGTTAGACTGTAAATTGAGGTATAGAACAGGGCGGACAGCGGACACCGGCAAACAGCGTAGCGTTTTTGCCGGTGGAGTTTAGATCCGTTTTCCCTAAGCGAAAATGGATTTCCCCACAGACGTTTCGACCTTATGTGTGAGAAAACAAAAAACAGAATCCTATTAAAAAGCAGATAAGGCAGAACACTTCACATGGAGGCTGCCCTGCCTTATTTGTTGTTTCTATGATTTTTTGCTTAGTGTAATCCGAAGCTGATTTGCAGTGCTTCATCTACCTGATGCATGGATGGGGTATCCAATGCCCCCATACGATCTTTGAGGCGGCGTTTATCAATGGTGCGAATCTGTTCCAGCAACACAATACTGTCCCGGGTCAAACCGCATCGGTCTGCCTGTACAGCGATGTGTGTGGGAAGATGTGCCTTGTCTTTCTGGCTGGTGATGGCAGCTGCAATGACAGTTGGACTATGTCGGTTTCCGACATCATTTTGTACAATTAGAACAGGACGCAGACCGCCTTGTTCGGAACCCACAACAGGGCTTAGATCTGCATAGTAGATATCTCCTCTTTTTACGTTCATGGGTAGATTCACTCCTATATTTCGATATGAAGAAAAGATTTATGAAATGGTTCTGTTAGCAGTATGCCCCGCCTGTTTTAGTTTATTCCTGAAAGTGGGTTTTTGTGCGGTGTGTCTCTTGTGAAAAATCTATCCCAGACAAGTATAGCAGAATCGTTTTTTATGCAAGGTAGAGAAAATATATTTTTCTATCCAAATATAGCATAAAAGCACCGTATCGGTCGAATGATGCGGTGCTTTTATATGGATATGAGATTGTTTAAAAACATAGGGGGATCACTGTATTTCTGTTTTCCGCCGGTAATCCAATTCTGCGGTTCCTACCTGCGGCATTGCCAGATAGAAAATATCGGTTGCCTTGGCATCCAGTGCGGCACAGCGGTTTGCAATGCTGTTCAGGCTTGCAAGTTCTTTCAAAGAATGGGAGAAGGGAATGCCCCGCCTGCCCTTTGAGCAGCGGAGGATCTGCCGCCCCATATCATTAAATGCCAGAATCCGTCCGTATGGCGGGAGTCCTTTGGTATCACTCTTGCGGATGTCCAGCAGGACATGCAGCAGAATCCGTCGCAGTCTTGCGAGTGGATAGCGTCTAGTTTGCAGAGTTTCCAGCAGTTCATCCAGGCTGGTTGCGGTTCTTGCGTGATAAATGCGGTTTTCCAGCCCCTGTCCGATTTCTGCGATATTGCTCAGTTCCTGTTTGGAGGCAGTTCGCAAGCGATAGAGCAGAATGCGTTCTAAATAGTGAATATCCGCAATTTGTCCGGCTGCTCCGGCTTCCTGCAATGCCTGATAACAATACTCTGGCACCGTTCGGCGGCAGTCAACGCCGTCCTGAATAC
>DYCW01000335.1 GCA_019417865.1 Ruminococcus sp.
GTCTGGGAGCAGTGGGACAGCGGCGTACAAAAGACGCTGCTGGTACTGCCGACCGGATGCGGCAAAACAATTGTATTCGCAAAAATCACAGAGGATGCCGTCCGAAAGGGCGGCAGGGTCCTGATTTTGGCACACCGCAGTGAATTACTTGAACAGGCAGCGGACAAGCTGGAACAGACCAGCGGCTTAAAATGTGCCGTGGAAAAAGCAGACCAAACCTGTCTTGGCAGCTGGTACAGGGTGTGCGTGGGCAGCGTGCAAACACTTATGCGTGCAAAACGCTTGCAGCAGTTTGCACCGGACTATTTCAGTACGATTATCATTGACGAGGCTCACCACGCCATTTCTGACAGCTATCAGGTGATTTTGCAGCATTTTTCAGCGGCTCATGTGCTGGGCGTAACCGCAACGCCAGACCGGGGCGACAAACGGAATCTGGGCAAGGTGTTTGATAGTTTAGCCTATGAGTACACTTTGCCGCAAGCCATCAAAGAGGGCTATTTGACACCGATTCGAGCCCTTACCATCCCGATTCAGATTGATTTTACAAAGGTTGGTACATCCGCTGGAGATTACAAACCGAGCGACATTGCAACAGCGTTGGACCCGTACTTAGAACAGATTGCAGTAGAGATGCAGCGACACTGCAAAGATAGAAAAACAGTGGTCTTTCTGCCGCTGGTGAAGACCTCTCAAAAGTTTCGGGAGATGCTGAATCAGCATGGATTCCGTGCTGCCGAAGTCAACGGCATGTCCACGGATAGAGAACAGATTTTACAGGATTTTGCAGACAACCGCTATAATGTCCTTTGCAACAGTATGCTGCTCACAGAAGGCTGGGACTGTCCGGATGTGGATTGTGTGGTGGTGCTGCGTTCCACCAAGGTGCGTGCCTTGTATTGTCAAATGGTCGGGCGTGGCACACGACTGGCACCCAATAAGTCCCATCTGCTGTTGTTGGATTTTTTGTGGAATACAGAAAAACATGAACTGTGCCGTCCGGCGTGTCTGATTTCCGAGGACGAAGCCGTGCAGCAGAAAATGACAGAACAGATGGAAGCCGCAACCGGCACAGAATTTGACTTGGAAGCGGCAGAAAACAAGGCATCTGCGGATGTGGTAGCCGCCCGAGAGGAATCGCTGGCGAAAGAGCTGGAGCAGATGAAACGCCGCAAATCGAAACTGGTAGACCCGATTCAATATGCGATGTCGATTCAATCACAGGATTTGAGTGGCTATGTGCCTGCATTCGGATGGGAAACGCAAGCCCCATCCGCCCAACAGAAAAAAGATTTGGAAAAGCACGGCATCAATCCGGATGCTGTAGAATCAGCCGGAAAAGCGGAACAGATTCTGCGGACGATTGCAAGACGGCAGATGGCAGGGCTGGCAACCCCGAAGCAAATCCGCTGTCTGGAACGGTATGGATTTTCGTATGTGGGGAACTGGCAGTTTCAGGATGCCAAAAATCTGATTGACCGCATTGCAGCGAATGGCTGGCGGCTGCCACATGGCATTCGACCAAGTGAATTTGTACCGGAGGGAAAACAAAAAGCAGACCGTCTACACAGTCTGCTTTGATGACAGGATTTGATTATTTGCCGAACAGTTCGCTATGGCTGCCGGTACGGGAAAGCGTCAAAATCAGGACATCTTGTTCAATCTGATAAATCAAAAGCCAATCCGGCTGAATGTGGCATTCTCGAAATCCAATATAGTTCCCTTTTAAAGCATGGTCACGATATTGTTCTGGTAAAGGTGCTTCTGCTGCAAGAAGTGTGATAACGGCTTCTAATTTTGCAAGATCGTATCCTTGCTTTTGAATTTTCTTATAATCTTTTTTAAAAGATTTGTGGTACTTAATCGTCAGCATTCAAATCCTCCATCAAGGCTTCTACAGAGGAAAATGGTTTTGACAGGTTTTTCCCAGCACGCACTTCTTCCAGTACCTGTGAGGTTTTTACATTGGGAATGTCCATCATGGTATGGAAGAATCTCACAAATTCTTGCAACTGCTCTTCGGTCATATAGTTGATAATCTCCATGGCAGCTTCCTTTGTACTCATAAAATAACCTCCTTCGGCAAGAAAAACACGTTGTTTTTTGATTTTAGTATATCACAAAGCAACCAAAAAGTCAACAGAAAGGATGATTTTTTTGCAGGAATATCGAAACGACAACTTAGACGAACTGCTGGATTGGATTGACCCTGCTGCCCTCTCCTATCAGGAATGGTGTGGGATTGGCATGGCGTTGAAAGATGCTGGATACGATTGGAGTGTCTGGGACGTCTGGTCGCAGCGAGATGGGACACGCTATCACAGCGGCGAATGTGAAAAGAAGTGGCGTTCGTTCCACGGCAATGAACATCCCATCACTGCCGGCACGATTGTCAAAATGGCGTTGGACAACGGCTTTCAGCCGCAAAGGCGGCAGCCGAAGGAACGCCGTGCATTGGATTGGGATGACTACATTGGAGAGGATTATGTGGTCACTAGTGCCGAACAGGTGCAGGAAATGCCGATTCTGGAGCCAACTGACTGGAATCCAGTACGGGAAATCAGTACCTATCTCAGTACGTTGTTTGAAGCGGGAGAAAATGTCGGCTATGTCACGACTTGCTGGGAGAATGCGGATGGTAAATTTCTGCCGACTGCTGGCTGTTCTGACCGCACCGCTGGAAAGCTGCTCGAAGAACTGGCAATCTGTGAGGGGGATATTGGAGCCGTATTCGGCGATTACAAGCCAGAATGCGGGGCATGGATCCGCTTCAATCCGCTGGATGGGAAAGGCGTAAAGAATGAAAATGTCACGGATTATCGGTATGCACTGGTAGAATCCGACGCCGTCACACTGGAACAGCAGAACGGCATTCTACATGAATTACAGCTGCCGATTGCGTGCCTGGTCTATTCCGGTGGAAAGTCCCTCCATGCCATTGTGCGAGTGGATGCTGGCAATTATAACGAGTATCGGCAGCGAGTGGATTTTCTATACAATGTCTGTGATAAAAATGGATTGCAGGTCGACCGACAGAATCGAAATCCGTCCAGGCTGTCCAGAATGCCGGGTGTCATCCGGAACGGCAAAAAACAATTTCTGGTGGCAACCAACATCGGCTATGCGACATGGGCAGAGTGGAAGGACTATATTGACAGCATTACCGATGACCTACCGGAGTTTGAAAACATGGCAGAAGCATGGGAACATATGCCGGAACTGTCACCGCCTTTAATTGATGGTGTCCTGCGGCAGGGACACAAGATGCTGATAGCCGGACCATCGAAAGCTGGAAAGTCCTATGCACTCATTGAAATGTGCATTGCCATTGCAGAGGGGCGAAGCTGGTTCGGCTGGCGGTGTGCAAAGGGTCGGGTGCTGTATGTCAATCTGGAATTGGACAGAGCCTCTTGTTTGCACCGATTTCAAGATGTCTATGCAGCATTGCAGATTCCGCCTTCTTCTTTGCCCAGTATTGATATTTGGAATTTGCGTGGTGTAACAGAGCCGATGGATAAGCTGGCACCAAAGTTGATTCGCAGAGCCAAGAAATGCAATTATATTGCAGTTGTAATAGACCCCATTTACAAGGTCATCACCGGCGATGAAAACAGTGCTGACCAGATGGCACACTTTTGCAACCAATTTGACAAAGTCTGCACGCAGCTGGGCTGTGCGGTGATTTACTGCCACCATCATTCCAAGGGGGCACAGGGTGGCAAACGCAGCATGGATAGAGCGTCTGGTTCTGGCGTGTTTGCCCGTGACCCTGACGCATTGATTGATATGACAGAATTAGAACTGACAGACGACATCTGGAAGCAGGAACAAAACAAGGCAGTTTGTGCGTTCTGTATTGAGAAGTTACGGCAGTGTGCACCGGATGCTTTACAAGATGCGTCACCAGACGACCTGCTGTCCGCTACAGCCATTTTAAAGCTTTGCCAAGATCACTTGCCCCCTGAGCAGTACAACGCCTTACAGGGCAATCTGGCTGCTGTCAGAGCGAAGGGGAAACAGTGTACCGCCTGGCGGTTGGACGGGACTTTGAGAGAGTTCCCGAAGTTCGAACCGAAAAATCTGTGGTTCCGATATCCGATTCATGTGGAAGATACCATTGGTGTGCTGAAAGATTTGCAGATGGATGTAGACTTACTGCCGTATCAGCGTGGAGCGAAACGCGGCGGACAAAAAACAAAGGAAAAATATAAAGCAAAAGCAGCGGATAAAAATGCTGAACTTATAAATACCTTTGACGCATGTAATGTAGATGGAAATGTTTCTGTTAAAGATATGGCAGAATATCTGGGCGTTAGCAGAGATACTGTAGAACGTAGATTAAAAAAATGTACCGAGCTGATTCTGAAAAATGGAACAATTCAACGCAAAAGTAAAGAATAAAAATTACCGCAAAAATTGCCGCAACAGCCTATATATAATATATAGATTTATTGCGGCATGTCAACGGGTTAACCGCAAAGGGCTTAAATAGCCAGCCCTTTGCTGTGAACCACTGACATTGACAAAAGCGAATGGAGTGGAGGGAAAAGAATGACTGAATTTTTTATGCAGATGATACCGCCAACCAGTACGCACCAGCAGCAAGGACACACCGTTGACAAGCATGGTGTCCATCGCTTCTACAAGAGAAATAACGGCGAAGCAGAAGCCAAGCTGACGGCGTACTTGATGAAGCACATTCCAGAACAGCCGTTTGATGGAGCATTGCAAGTTATAGTGAAATGGTGCTTTCCACTCAAGGCGAAGCACCAGGACGGGGAGCCTTATACGAACAAGCCGGAGGTGGACAACCTGTGCAAGGCGTTGTACGATATTATGACCAAGCTGCATTATTGGAACGATGACAAACAGATTTTCAGTGCCGTGACAGAAAAATTCTGGGCTGCTGTACCTGGAATTTATGTACGGATTGAAGAAATAGAAAAGTGAGGAAATGGCAAATGAACTGGATTCCGACGTCAGAAAGGTTGCCGGAAGTAGCTGTATCTGAAAATGTAAGAAAAGGACTTTTAGCCGATAATGGGCAAATTTTCCTTGTAACATATGATGATGGCGAAGTTTCAATGGGAACATTTTGGGCAAAGGAAAAACGTTTTGGCAACGATATTGGCGATGTTATTGCCTGGATGCCGCTGCCAGAGCCGTATGAGAAAGGATGATTGCAACTATGACAAAGGAAATGCTGATGCAGTGCAGTACAAAACGCAAAGAATTACAACAAATCAGCAGACGCATAGAGGTGCTCAGAGCGGACGCACGCAGCACAAAGGCTGTTTGTTATGACGGCGAGCCAAAGAGCAAGGGAGAGCCGATAGCAGCCGTACAGCGTTATATAGAGCAGCTAGAAACATTGTCTGCACTGTATGAGGAAAAGAAAGCAGACCTGATGCAAGACATCATTGCTGTGGAACGTGCGATTTCTGCCTTGCCGCCAGAGCTGCGGATGCTGATGCGGTATCGGTACATAGACGGAATGCGATGGGAAGAAATTGCAGACATCATGCATATTTCAATTGGCACGTTTCACAATTGGCATAACAAAGCACTTCTTTTATTGAAAGATTGAATTGAATTGAAATGTCAAGTCGTGCTATAATAGTAATAT
>DYCW01000336.1 GCA_019417865.1 Ruminococcus sp.
TAGCATGTACCACTTTTCCATTCAAATGCCGGTGCGTATTCCGAACAGATTCATCCTCCATACTGCACCATTCTTTGACCTCGACATATTCGCTGTCCAGCAGCAGATCAGACGCTTCCTCCGACACATCTTGAAATCCTCGGTTAATCGCTCGGTTCGCCTCTGTTCGAACAATCCGCATGGCTTTCCGGTAATCTTTCCCTACGGAATCCGCAATCCGCTGTGCCATTCTGGTATAGCTGTCCCCATTCGCCAAACCGACCGCAATGGTTTTCTTGATGTCTGTGATCACCTGCTTTCGCTGTCGGTTCAGGACAGTGGAAAGGGTCAGATTCTCCATAGGATGCTCCACGATATGCCGAACGGTTTCCGGTGTGGTTGCCGATAAACCTTGCAGCAGGTTACTGAGTTTCGGATTCGCTGCGTGGGACTGCTGCACTGCTGCTGCCATACCGTTATAGCACGTTGTGTAAGTTTCCTCTACCGCCTGTCGGATGGTAGCCTGTACTTCCGGTGCAATTCCATCCAGCCCTTCTAAAACCGCTTGCAGAAAGTTTTTGTACTGTCCGGCTGCCTGTAAATCGCCTCGTGTCAGCACCGCATCGGGTGTCCCATAGGCGGTGTAGTACTGCCCTAGAATGCCGAACAGCTTTTCTAAAATGCCCTGATAGAGCAGCCGGATTTCCTGTTCTGTACCGGCTTCCCGATGGGCTGCAATCCGCCGAAGCTGCACCATGTAATACCATAGCTGTTCCGCTTCTGTCTTCATCTGTTACCCCTCTACTGCATCCGAACTGCTGGATTGCTCCGGTATATAAAGCGTATCCGTGCTGCCCTCTTCCTCGGCGATCAAATCCATCACATATTCTACATCATCAATAAAGCTATAGGCATTACTGAATGCAACTTGTTTTGGCAATCCAGATGCAATCATAGTTTGTGCTGCTTGTGCCTCGCTCAAGGCATCCAACGGGAAGTTTCGCTTAAACTCCATCACGCACTGTTCCGACTGGCAGGGAATCATTCGCTTTTGCCAGCTGCTTGCAAGCAACCGAAACATATACATCCCTGCCGCTTGCATTTTCGCTTGCAGCATGCCACATTTGGTTTCCAGCGGAATCAGCTTGTATTTCAGACTGACACCACTTGCCGTCCCAAAGGATTCATCTCCCATGTTCGGCGTACCCGATGCATACCGAATGTTGGTCTCCAGCCGTTTTGCATAACTATCTTGCCATGTCCCGTTGAAGTCCTTTGTCAAATAATACACTTTGCCGTTGATGCCACCGGAAAAGAACTGAATCGAACCACTTTTCTGTGATTCTACAATTTGTTCTGGTGTAATGTTCACATTCTCAAATACCATATAGGCATTTGCAAAATTCTCCATCTCATTGCTGCTGTCCGATAAAAAACGGTCATAGGCATCAATCTGTGCCAGTACGTTTTCTGCGTCCCCGATTAGTGCATCATTATTCGGAATACCTTGCAGCGGACAGCCATCAAACATATGACGAACAGGGTCACCCTGCTGTTCCAGTTTATCAAAAGATGCACCGGAAAAATAATAGATACTGGTGGCATCATAGAATTCTGCTCGACAGACGATCTGATCTTGTATATCCCTTGTCTTGTAGTACCGCACTGCGAAGGCTGGTTCAGAAATCTCATTGTTTTCCGGCAGGATTGCCGCTTGTTCCGGCAATACAGACATCACATTTTCCTGTTCCCGCTTGTCTATGTAAAACAGCCGTGCTCCATATCCGCAGATGGCAGCGTATTTGACACATTGCATATCCACATCATACAGATTCGCACGGGTGACAAAATCCGTCAGTGCCTTGGAACAAATTTCCGCTGCTGCATCGCCGCCTGTTGCGGATTGCGATTCTGCTGTCTTGCTGTAGCTGTAAGCAATTGGTTTTCCGGCAAAATAGCCGGTTTTTACATTCACAATTTCGGAAAAGAAATCGTTGTTCAGTTGGTTATTGAGCAGAGCTGCATTGCCATGAAAGCGTGGAACTCGCCCAAATATCGGCACGCCCTCCTGATAGCAGCAGTACCGCAGCCGCAATTTGCGATTAAAGCAGCTGTTCCCACGATGTTTGCGAATGATACGGGAAACCAGCTCCGGTGTCACACCATTTTTTTGGATTGCCTCTGTCTCTGCTGTAAAATCGGGATAGCCCTCCCGTTGTTTTCTCGCCATATCTCCACCCCCTTACAATCGTATCCTGCTTGCTGTTGCTGTGCCATGCTGCACCAGCTCGGACGCATACCGCAAAGCGTCCATCAAATGATTTTCTGCATCCACCGGCGTATCCGTGGTGTTGCCGTTTTTATCGGTATTCCATCGGTAGTTGCTGATTTCTCGAATGAAATTCTCGCAGCGATAGTCCACAATGATGTCATAGCCTTGCAGCCATTGAATCCCATATTGAACACTGCCAGAGCCTTTTCTGCAAGGGATCGCCCGAATACCGAAACGGCAGAGTTCCAATATCTGCTGAGAACCGGCACAGTCACAGGTGACAAACCCATTCCCGATTCTGTGGCTTACTTCCTGTGCCAGCTTTTCCAGCGAAATGCCACCCTGATAGAATTCATCGAATACATAAATTTTCTTTTGCCCTGGCTCAAAATCAAAACGGATCAGAGCATTCGGGTCGGAAACACCAAAGTCTAATCCGTTGTAAATGTTCGCAAAATGCGGGATCCTATCTGTCAAATCTGCTGTCTCCCAGTTGCTGAAAATGACCCCTTCTGTCACGCCCCAGTCGCCTAAACCAGCAACTTTTCTGCCGGATTTATTCACAGCGTTGATGGCGTTGCTCATGGCAACAACTGG
>DYCW01000337.1 GCA_019417865.1 Ruminococcus sp.
CAGGGCTTTGAAAGAGGAATCAACCTTGGCGGCTGGCTGTCACAGTGGGATTTAACGGACAAAGAACATCTCGAAACCTTTCTCACAGAAGACGACATTGGACAGATTCGGGCAATGGGTGCTGACCATGTTCGCTTGCCGATAGATTACTGCCTGTTGGAGGAAGAAGACGGCACCCCAAAGGAAGAAAACTTTATCTATATTGACCGCTGTCTCCGCTGGTGCAAAAAAGCTGGACTGCACGTAATCCTGGATCTGCACAAGACCGCAGGCTATGCCTTCGATGAAGCAAAAGACTGCGAAGCATTTTTTGAGAGCGAAGCCTTGCAGGAACGGTTTCTCTGTCTATGGGACAAATTGGCTACCCGTTACGGACAGCATTCCGATTTTGTCGCATTGGAACTGCTGAATGAAATTGTGAATCCGGCTGTCGGCGGCATCTGGAACGCACTGGCTGCCCGTGCCATTGAGCGGATTCGCCGTATCACAAAGGATACCTACTTGCTGGTCGGCGGCACACGGTATAACAGCGTGATGTCTGTCAAGGAACTTTTACCGCCGCCGGATGAAAAAATAGTCTACACGTTCCACTGCTATGAACCCATTCTGTTCACCCATCAGGGTGCCTACTGGACAGCCGGTATGCCGGAGTCATTCCGCACAGGTTGTCTGCTGTCTGCTGGAGCTTGTCTGGAGCAATCGAAAATGCTGGACAGCAATGTAACAGATATTCTGAAAACAGTTCCGCCCGAAGCACAGGGAGTCGACTTTTTCCTGGCACTGTTCCGGGAGGCAGTGGCAGTGGCAGAAAAACGAGATGTTCCACTTTACTGCGGGGAATACGGCGTCATCAATCTGGCATCGCCGGAGGATGCTGTACAGTGGCATCAGGCAATTCATGAAGCATTTGTGCAGCTTGGAATTGGAAGAGCCGTGTGGACTTACAAGGCATTGGATTTCGGATGGATGGATCCCCATTACGATACCGTTCGGGAGCAGTTGACACATCTGCTGTAAGAACCTGCTCGTATTGGTAGCGTTTCTATCCCTTTTTATGATGATACCTCCTCACCATTTTATAAAAAGCAACAGCCGCATGGGATGGTTTCCCAAATGCGGCTGTTGTTTTTTGTAGAACAATCCATTTTTGTATTTCTCTTAGAGAAACCTTTTCCGAACGGTCCGGCGAATTCGCTACGCTGTTCGCCTTTGTCCGCTGTCCGCCATAGTACGTTGTACGAACTTGCAACCTTTTTACTCTAAATTTTGCTTGTCAAATGCTGATTTGTTTTTAGAATGGCGGACAGCGGTATCCTATACCTCGTCCAGTTTTCTTATTTCAATTTGCAACGTTTCGCAGGGGACAGCTGTCCCCTGCACCCCTCGCCAAGCTGAGCCAGCTTGACCGCAATCGCCATTCGGCGGATCAAACTGATCCATCGAACCCATGTTCTTTTTATGATGTCACATCGGTAATCACCGTTTCCGGATAATAATACAGCAAAATTTCCCGCCAGTCCGATCCGTTTTTCGCCATGGCATTCGCTCCGTACTGACTCATGCCCACACCGTGACCATACCCTTTGGTGGTAATGGTAAACTGCTCATCTGCATAGGCAACCGTAAATGCCGCTGCCCGAAGCGATAGAGCGGCTCGCACCTCCTGCCCACTGACCGAAACACCGCCGACCTCTGCCGTACAAACTGTTCCAGAGTCCGAAACTTCCTGTACCGTGAGCCATGTTTCCGGATGATCCGCCTCCAGCTTGGCATCCGGTGCAAGTGTTTGCAGAGCATCCTGCATCTCCTCTTTCGAGAACGTCACTTCCTCTAAAAAATGTGGTGCGGTTTCGTCTGCTGCACTATCCACTGGTATCAGATATGGCACCGCCTGTCCCCAGACGGTTTCTGCCGATTCCGTCTGTCCAGCAGACATAGAACAAAATGCTGCAATAATGGGCTCTTCTTCATACGTCAAAATATAGGGAAGTACAGCATCCACCGCATCGGCAATCTCATGATAATAGGTGTCAAACTGCTCGCCGTAATACTGCTTTGCCTGATTCTCTGTGAAGTATGCCTGATATTGTGCCGGATCATTGGAGAAATCTGCACCGCACAGATCAGCAGTTGGATTTTCCTGCTCTATCTGCTGCTGCCGGACAGCATAGGTATGAGCAGCAACTGCCTGTGCCTTGAGTGCTTCCGGTTCAAACGTTGCTGGCATTTCTGCACAAACCGCACCAATGACATAATCTCTTGCAGAAACGGTCATCACCTCACCAGTGGAAACATCCAATACAGAAAAATCCGGCAAGGATTCTGTAGTAGCAGAGGATTCTGAGATGGCAGGCGGTGTTTTGTGAGAAAGCAGCAGTGCCGGCACCACCGGAATGGCAGTGAGCAGCAGGGCAAATAGGAGCAGCATCATACGATCCCGTTTCATAAAAACGTCCTTTCTGAAAAAATTGAGATACGGATAACAGTTGCGGAAAATAGATATTACAGAATAATTTTACTTGTCCAATCACTCCGTCTTCATGCATACTAAATACCGTCCTTCCACAGGCGTTTCCTGAAAAAAGAAACGATTTCACCGAAAAAAAGCTTTCTTTCCGCTGGTTGACAGACATTGCAATTTCGTGTATAATTATAAGATACAGGCAGAGGAAACCTGTGCAAACTGCGGCATTTTTTCATTGCTGCCGTTTGCTGACCGCCTGTGAACCGCTTTCTCTGCACAGCAACCCAAACGGTTCACGCTGATGATTGCACAACAAGGGCATTTGCCCTGATCGAAAAGGAGGCCTTCTTATGACATTACAGGAAAATTACCTGACGGAAGAAACCAACATCCAACAGTCGGATATTAAAAGATTATGCGACCGTCTCAAAAAACATTCTCAAATCGAACCATCTCTCTACGAAAAATACAATGTGAACCGTGGCTTACGCCACAGCGACGGCTCCGGCGTCGTAGCCGGCATCACTCGTATTTGTAGTGTACACGGCTATGTCATGGATGAAGGCGAACGCAAACCTGTACCAGGTGAATTGATTTACCGTGGCTACAGTATCAAGGATTTGGTAGAAAATGCAGAACGAGAAGACCGCTTTCTCTTTGAAGAAATCGTATATCTGCTTCTGCTCGGCGAACTGCCGACTGCCACAGAACTGGATGTCATGCGGAAATCCCTCGCTATGCGGAGAGAACTGCCGCCGGGATTCCTCGTGGACAGCATCATGCAGGCACCCTCTAAAAATATCATGAACAAACTTGCAAGAAGCATTCTGTCTTTATATTCCTACGACAATGATCCAGAACACCCATCTCTGGAGGGTGAAATGCGGATTGCCCTCGGTCTGATTGCCAAAATGCCGATTCTGATGGACGGTGCCTATCAGGCAAAACGACATAAGTTCGACAACGCCAGCATGATTATTCACCAGATCCGGCCGGAAGAGGGCACCGCAGAATCCATCCTCTCCCTCATCCGCAATGACCGAAACTACACCAAACAGGAAGCACAGCTGCTGGATGTTATGCTGTCCATCCATGCAGAACACGGTGGCGGTAACAACTCCACCTTTGCCTGCCGTGTTGCAACCTCTTCTGGTACAGACCCATATGCCGCTTATACAACTGCCATCAACTCCCTCAAAGGCTCCCGCCATGGCGGTGCCAATATCAAGGTCGTACAAATGCTGGATTGCATCAAAGAAAACGTCAAGAACTGGAACAACGAAGGGGAAGTGGCGGATTTTGTCACAAAAATTCTCAAAAAGGAAGCTGGCGACGGCTCTGGTTTGATTTACGGTATGGGACACGCTGTCTACACCCTCTCTGACCCTCGTGCCGTGATCCTAAAACGGAAGGCCTTTGAAATGGCAAAGGGCAGGGAAATCGAAGCCGAATTTGAGCTGCTCTCTCTGGTGGAACGGCTGACACCTGAGCTGATGAAAAAAGTCCGTGGCGTGGACAAGGTAATGTGTGCCAATGTGGATATGTATTCCGGTCTGGTCTACCGAATGCTTGGCATTCCGGATGAACTCTTTACGCCGCTCTTCGCCAGTGCCAGAATGGTCGGCTGGGCAGCACATCGTATGGAGGAACTGCTGACCGGTAAGCGGATTATCCGTCCGGCTTACAAGCCCATTACCAAACTGAAATCATATGTACCGTTATGCGACCGGTAATTCTGTTTCGCCTGTTGCTGACGGGATGTCTGCTGCTCCTGCTGACCGGCTGCACATTCGGGGCAACGGTGGATGCTCTGCTGACACCGCCCCATCTGCGTGGGGAACAGGAGCAGATTTATCAGGCACTGGAAAATGCGGTCGGCAACCGCATTACGCTGCAATATCCCCGAACCGGCGAACATCTTTCTGCTGTTATGATATCCGACTTAGATGACGATGCACTGGATGAAGCAGCGGTTTTTTATCGAAAAGAGGGAACCCTTACAACAGAAAATGCACTTCGGCTGAATCTGCTTGACCAGGCAGACGGACAGTGGATGTCCGTCTGTGATCTGCCGGCAGAGGGTGCTGTCGTTGATCGAGTCGTTGTCTCAAAAATCGGCAAACAGGAACGGCTCATTGTCGGCTACGCACAGGTAGATCAATCCGACAAGGTACTGGTAATCTATAACTGTGCAGACGGAAACCTGACGAAAAACTTCACAGTGCCTTATTCCAGCTTTGATGTGGCAGATCTGAACGGCGACGCCATACCGGAACTAATGGTATTGCGTGCTGCGGAAGGGGAACACAATGCTGAAGCAGCGGTCTATGTGCCGGACGAACGGGATAACTACACCCGATATGCCCTGACACTACAGGGAAAAATCACCGAGTACAGTCAAGTGCTCTGCGGCAGCACACAAAACGGTGAGATTGCCGTTTATCTGGACGGAATTGTGGGGGCGACCACCATGCAGACAGAAATTCTTCAGTTTGACGGCAAAAATTTGTCCAGTCTCTCCGATACAGAGAAAACCAGCACACTTCGTCCAGTCGGCTGGCTGACGATGGATATCGACCAGGACGGCGTACCGGAAGTGCCAGTACAGGCATTGTTTCCAGGCTATAAGGAAACAGACTCCGATTTGATCCGTATGACTCGCTGGATGACAGTGATGCAAGACGGCACGCTACAGGAAAAAAGCCGTGGCTATTACAATTTAGGGGATGGCTATGCCTTTCTGCTGCCGCCGAACTGGCGGAGGATGGTAACGGTACAAAACGACACGCTGACCGGCGATCTGGTCTTCTATCACTACGGCGGTGACCGCCTTACTGCTATGCCGGAACTGATGCGAATTGCCGTGGCAACAGATACAGCAACCCGGGACAGCCGGCTAGAAGAAGGATATCAGCTGCTGTATTCCAGGGGCAATGCGTTTTATTTTGTAAAGGTGCCGGAGAACAATACGGATGAACTGGCAAGGAACATCGGCGATCTACTGGGATATTTTATGTTTGTATCATAGTGAACCACGGGAATAGAATATCCATAAACATGTGTTTGAGGAAAATGGATCGTATCGTGCGTTCCTGCACGGAAAAATCCTATATCAAAAACAGAAAGGAGAAAACACAGCTCTATGAAACGAATTTTAGTCTGTGAGGATGAAGATGTCATCCGAGAATTTGTGGTAATCAACCTGAAACGAGTCGGTTATGAAGTCTATGATGTCAATTGCGGCGAAGATGCCCTGCGTGCATTTGAAGCCGCAGGCGGCAATTTCGACATTGTCCTGCTGGATATCATGATGCCTGGCATAGACGGCTTTCAGGTCTGCAAGGAACTCCGGAAGCGAAGTTCCACCATTGGTATTATCATGCTTTCAGCACGGGCACAGGAAATGGACAAGGTCAATGGTTTGATGATCGGTGCAGATGACTATATCACAAAACCCTTTTCTCCCTCCGAACTGACTGCAAGAGTCGATGCCATCTATCGCCGTGTTTGTATGAGTTCCATCAATGATAAACAGAAATCCATGCTGAAAAGCGGTCCGTTTGTGCTGAATCGCGTCAACCGCACCCTTCACAAAAATGAAAAACCCATTGAGCTCACACAAATCGAATATCAAGTATTGGAATACTTTTTAAAAAATAAAAATACAGCTCTCGACCGTGCCAGTATTCTGCAACATATCTGGGGAGAGCAGTATGACGGTGATGATAAAATTGTCGATGTCAATATCCGCCGCATTCGTATGAAAATCGAAGATCAGCCCTCCAACCCGAAGTATATCACAACAATTTGGGGCTATGGCTATAAGTGGAATGATCCAGATGACCGCTAAACAGAAAAAACGCCGCAGTCTGCGGAAAAATACCATCACAACACGCTGGCTGATGAGCAATCTTGGTGTGGTTTTTCTGGTACTGCTGATTGTAGAGCTTGCAGTTATTTACACCTTACAGCATTATTATTATAATTCTGCAAAACAGTATCTCACCACAAAGATCTCCTCCGTCACCACCGTGCTGACACGTTACGCACAGGATAGCGGTTCCAACTTCTCCGCCGACCTGCGAAGCACATTTGAAAATTTTTCGGATAAAGAACGCATGGAGCTGATGGCAATCAACTCCAAGGGGAGAGTCACCCTGACCACTTCCGGTTTCGCACCGGATGCCAGTGTCGTCATGCCAGACTATGAAACAGCGATGCAGGAAGAAAATGGCATATGGACCGGCACACAGAATGGTGAACGCATTATGGCGGTAAGCGTCAATATTTCCGCCATCCAGCCGGAGTACAATGCCATTCGGGTGGTTTCTTCCATGACACAGATTGATGACACGCTGCGGGATTATATGGTGATGATTACAGCGGTTTGCATCGGTATCCTTCTGCTGTTGGGAATTACCGGTTCTTTTTTTGTGCGTTCCATTGTTCATCCCATCAATCGGATCAATGCCGCTACCAAAAAATTTGCACAGGGAGATTTCTCCCAGCGAATCACACCAATTCCAGAGGATGAAATCGGCGACCTGTGTAAGGCAGTCAATGACATGGCTTCTGCCCTTTCGGAAACAGAGGCCATGAAAAACGAATTTATTTCCTCTGTCTCCCATGAACTGCGAACCCCCCTGACCGCCATTCAAGGCTGGGCAGAAACGCTCTGTTTGGATGTGGATGCAGAAACGGTACAGAAGGGAATGCATGTCATTGTAAACGAAACAGAACGGCTTTCCCGTATGGTGGAGGAACTGCTTGATTTCTCCAGAATGCAGAGCGGCAAGCTCACTTTGCATCCAGAACCGATGGATATTCTGGCAGAATTGGGCGATGCTGTTCTGATTTATACAGAAAAGGCAAAACGGGAACACATCCGCATGATTTACCACGAACCAGAGATGCTGCCATTCGTGTACGGGGACAAAAACCGGATTCGACAGGTGTTTATCAATGTCATAGACAATGCGTTGAAATACTCCAACCCTGGCGGATTGGTGACGGTGAGTGCAGAAGAAATCGAAAATCAGATACAGGTGCGGATTTCTGACAACGGCGTGGGAATCAGTGCAGCAGATTTACCCAAGATCAAGACGAAATTTTTCAAGGCAAATCATACCCGAAGGGGATCCGGCATTGGATTGGCGGTGGCAAATGAAATTGTGACGATGCATAAGGGCAGTCTGGAGATTCAAAGCGAATTGGGGGTAGGAACCGCTGTCATCATTACACTGCCAGCAAGGAAGGAGAACGGAGCATGAAACAATGCAGAATCACCGTTATGAGAATGGCACACTATGATGATTTGATCGAACAATACGAAAATCCCATGGAACATGCCTGTGAGATGCAAATGGGACAGGTCTGGATTACGAATGGCTGGCAGAAACCAGA
This sequence comes from Ruminococcus sp., assembly GCA_019417865.1. Lineage (GTDB taxonomy): Bacteria > Bacillota > Clostridia > Oscillospirales > Ruminococcaceae > Ruminococcus_C. Next base: position 7,868 of record DYCW01000337.1, read on the forward strand.
AGGGCTATGTGACAGTGCTTGGGAAAGCATGTCTCCATTCGTCATGACACTGGCACACGGCGGGGAAAATCTCTACAATGGCTGGATGAAAAATAAAAAGTCGGCGATGATTTCCTGCAATGACGGGTTTCGTCCGGTGAGTTTTTTGATTGAAGCATTGGAAAAGGATGTGTAAAATTGTTATGCGAAAACTGGATAAAAATCTGATGCATACCGCATTGCAGTCCCTCCTGCTGCCGGGGGAAGGATATTTCGGAGCCGTTTACGCCGGATTCGGACGGGGCGGTGTCCTCTCAACCTCTGCAATGGATAACCGCTATGGTTTTCTGGCGGTCACGAATCAAAATCGGCTGCTGATTGCACAGTATAATATTCTCACAATACCGCTGTTCCAAGGGGCATTGCCGCTGCAAGCTTTGGAATCTCTAAAAATCAGCAAAACGATGCTGAACCTGTACTCTGTCAAGATGCAATTTCGTGCACAAGGAAAAACCTGCAAACTTGCGTGCAAAATCAGTCCAAAGGTTTATGGGATGGACTTAAAAGAACAGCAGGAAAACGCAGAACAATTGTTGAAAACGCTGCAAAAGTGGAACCCTGCAAAATCGGATTCTGCAGGGATAAAATAAAAATAGCATTCGCATTTTTATACTAGCCTATTGTAAATCTATGATTTGCAATAGAGGACAGCATATAAGAAAACTGATCTTAGAAGGGAGCATTATGAAGCAATCAACAAAATCAAAACAGGCAAAACACCGCTCCAAAATCGGTGGACAAGCCCTCATTGAGGGGGTCATGATGAAAGGTGTCCATACCGGTGCAATGGCATGCCGCCTGCCGGACGGCACAATTGACGTGGAAACGTGGGAGGAACACAACGGCAAGGATATGCCTTGGTATCGAAAGTGTCCGCTGGTACGGGGCAGTTTTAACTTTGTCTTCTCCATGCGGGACGGCTACCGCTGCCTGATGAAATCCGCAGAAAAGCAAATGCCGGACGAGGAAGAAGACAACGAAACCGAAGAAATGGGCAAGTTCGAACAGTGGCTGAATGACAAGCTGGGCGAAAAGCTGTTCAGCATCATCATGTCCATTGCAATGGTCATTGGCGTGATATTCGCCATATTTGCATTTGTGTTCCTGCCGAAATTTTTGATTGGTCTACTCATTGACCACACTGCCATTCCCGATGACAGCCGCTTTATTCGTTCTCTGTTGGAAGGTATCATCAAGATTGTGATTTTTCTGGGCTATATGGCATTTACCGGTTGTATGAAGGACATCCGACGTACTTACGAATACCACGGCGCCGAACATAAGACCATTGCCTGCTTTGAGGCGGGCGATCCGCTGACAGTGGAGAACGTCAAAAAGCACTGCCGTTTCCACCCCAGATGCGGCACCAGCTTCATTTTTATCACACTCATTGTCAGCATTCTGGTGATGTGTCTGGTACCGCTGACCGTTGTCTGGCAGCGTGTCATTGTGAGCATTCTGCTGTTGCCGTTTGTGGTCGGCATTTCCTATGAATTTATCCGCATTGCCGGAAGAAGTGATAGCTGGATTACCCGTGCACTGTCTTTTCCAGGTCTGCAAATCCAGCGGATTACCACCAGAGAACCGGATGCCAGCCAAATCGAATGTGCCATTGCGGCGTTAAAGCCATGCATTCCGGAGAACCTGGAGGAAGACGAGTGGTAACATGGACACGCCGCCAGCTTTATCAAACCATACGGCAGCGGCTGACCGCTGCCAATCTGGAGGATGCAGCAGTGGAATCGGGATTCCTGCTGGAATATTTGCTGGGGAAGCCACTGCCGCAGCTGCTGATGGACGGCGATCTGCCGGTATCAACATCCATCGCACAGCAGGCGGAACAGCTCTGTGAAAAGCGTGCAAACCGGTATCCGCTGCAATATCTGCTCGGCACATGGGAATTTTACGGGCTGCCGCTGCAAGTCGGGGAAGGGGTACTGATTCCCCGTGCCGATACGGAAACACTGGTGGAGTTTGTGCTTTCCTGTCGGCAGAACGCAGCACAAACCAAGCTGTTAGACCTGTGCAGCGGCAGCGGCTGCATTCCAGCTGCAATTGCTGCCCATTTACCACAGGTAACGGGGGCAGCAGTGGAACGGGAATCTGCTGCCTTTTGTTATCTGAAACAGAATCTCCAACAGTATGCCAAAAAAATCGAACCTATACAAGGTGATGTTTTGGATGCCATGTTTGCAAACACGTTTTCGGGTTATGATATGATTACCTGCAATCCGCCGTATCTGACGGAAACCGATATGCAGGTGCTTCAACCGGAAGTGGCATTTGAACCGGAAACGGCACTGTACGGCGGGGCAGACGGACTAGACTTTTACCGTGTGGTCACGGCATACTGGAAAAATGCCCTTGCAACAGACGGCTGGCTAGTCTATGAAATTGGAATGGGACAGGAGCAGGATGTAGCAGAAATTCTGCGGCAAAATGGCTTTTCAGAGGTCGTGCAGCGTGTAGACGCTAGTGGGATTGTCCGGCTGGTAGCAGGACAGCAGAATCCATGAAATCATGTAAAATAGGTGTATTTTTGAATTGGAACCATTTTGAATTTTGCAGATTCAAGGTTATATTATGATTGTCATAAAATCTTCTCGAAAGGAGCATCGCACATGAAACTTGCATTTGTCATTCCCTGGTACGGCGAAGGCATCCCCGGTGGTGCAGAAATGGAACTCCGGGAAGTTGCTGGACACCTCCAGAAAGCGGGGGCTGATGTGGAAATCCTCACCACCTGCGTGCGGGATTTTACCGCCGACTGGAACGAAAACTATTATGCTGCCGGCACGGCTATGGTCTACGATGTCCCGACCCGCCGATTCCCTGTTCGGAAACGGGATACCGCTGCTTTCGACCGCATCAATGCCAAGCTCATGCAGGGCAAGCATATTACCACCAAAGAAGAAGTTCTGTTCCTACAGGAAATGATCAACAGTCCACTGCTTTACGAATATATTGAAGCCCACAGCAATGACTATGATCTGTTTATCTTTATTCCATATATGTTCGGTACGACCTTTCATGGTGTGCTGGCGTGCCCCGAAAAGGCTGTCATGATTCCCTGTTTTCATGAGGAAGCCTATGCCCATATGCGTCTGTTTCGGCAAACTTATATCAATCTGCGTGGCATGATTTTTAACTCTGTACCAGAAATGCAACTTGCCAACCGCCTATATGACTTACAGGAAGTGGAACAAATCTGTACCGGTATCGGAATGAATACTACCATTACCGGCAATGCCGACACGTTCCGGGCAAAATACGGTATCACAGAACCATTTCTAATCTATGCCGGACGCAAAGACAGCGGAAAAAATGTGCACACCCTGCTCCAGTATTTCGCAGAATATAAGAAACGCAACCCCGATGATCCATTACAGCTGGTGCTGATCGGCGGCGGTAAGCTTGCGGTACCAGCTTCGGTACAGGAGGCGGTTCACGACCTGGGCTATGTCTCCCAGCAGGATAAGTATGATGCCCTGCGGGCAGCCCTGTTCCTCTGCCAACCGTCCAAAAATGAAAGCTTTTCCCTTGTCATCATGGAAAGCTGGCTCTGCGGCAGACCTGTACTCGTACACTCCGGTTGTGCCGTGACAAAGGACTTCGCACAGCGTGCAGAAGGCGGTCTGTACTTCAACAGCTACTTTGAGTTTGAGGGCTGTGTCCGCTGGCTAGAAACGCATCCGCATGAGGCAGACCAGCTTGGACAAAACGGACGGCAGTTCGTTCTTGCAAATTTTGACTGGAATGTTGTCACACGAAAATATCTTTCATTTTTCCAAAAACTGATAGAAGAGGGGGACATGCAGTGAAGCGAATTGCATTTGTCAATCAACGATATGGCTTAGAGGTGAACGGCGGTTCGGAATATTATACCCGTTTGATGGCAGAACGGCTGGCAAAATACTATGAAGTCGAAGTGCTGACGACAAAAGCCGTGGATTATACCACTTGGAAGAACTGGTATGTACGGGATGTGGAGAATATCCATGGGGTCACCGTCCGCCGGTTTTCCGTTGCACAGGAACGAACCGTGGACTTCGATGCTTACAATGCTGCCTATCTCGCAGAATGTGAACACAACAATTACAGTCTGGGAGTCGAAAAAATCTGGTTTGAAAAACAGGGTCCCTACTGTCCGGACTGTATTGCCTTCATCCGAACGCATAAGGATGAATATGACGCCTTCCTGTTCGTGACCTACTTATACTATCTAACGGTGGCTGGTCTGCCGGAAGTTGCAGACAAGGCAATTTTTATTCCCACTGCACATGAAGAACCCTATCTGCATTTTAAAACCTTTGAGAAACTATTTCGGCTGCCGCAGGCGTATATTTTCCTGACAGAAGAGGAACGGATGCTCGTGCGGCGGCAGTTCAAAACCGCTGGGATTCCCTGTGACGTACTGGGAACCGGCGTGGATATTCCAGACTATCCGCCCGCTTCGGCATTCCGGCAAAAATTCCGCATTCAAGATCCCTATCTGATTTATGTGGGGCGAATTGATGAGGGGAAAGACTGTCCCACCCTGTTCCGCTATTTCATGGAATTCAAGGAACGCAACCCCAGCACCCTGAAGCTGGTACTGATGGGAAAAGCGGTCTGCAACATTCCCAAACATCCGGATATTATTCCGCTCGGCTTCGTATCGGAGGAAGACAAGTTCAGCGGTCTGGCGGGTGCCATTTCACTGGTGCTGCCGTCTCGTTATGAGAGTCTCTCCATTGCCGTCTTAGAGGCAATGGCACTTGGTGTGCCTGTTCTGGTCAACGGACAATGCGATGTCCTGCGTGGACACTGCACCAAGAGCAATGGCGGTCTATACTATCGAAACTTCTTTGAATTTGAGGGGGCTTTGACCTATCTCTTCTCCCACCCGGATGCCTATCAGGAAATGCAGGAAAATGCCTATCAATATGTACTGGAACATTACGATTGGGATGTGATTTTGGAACGCTTCCGTGTGATCATTGAAAACGTCATAGGAGGGCAGCAAACTTAAGTATGGGAATTACAATTTGCAGCAGCATCGGATTTCTGGCTGCTATTGGCTGCACTGGACTGTATGACCGAAAGGGATCGTTTCTCAAGCCGTTCGTCTGCGGCACGGTCTTCTATTTTTTCTGCTATATTCTCTGGAGCATGGTGTTATTCACCGCCGATCAGTTCACCTTGTTCCGTGCGGTGCTTGGCACTGCCATCTTCCTGACCATTTTACTGGTCGGAGCTTGTATCGTGCTCCGAAAACGACATGGTACGCTGCTGCGGCTGCTGCACTGGGAAGAGAGCATTCACACCATCTGGATTCCACTTGTGGTTGTCATTCTGGCATTGCCGCTTGTCCTGACGAAAAACGAACTCTTTGGTATGGGACAGGATCAAGGCGTATATCAGGTAGTTGCCATAAACTTGATGAATGGTCTAACCGATCGACAGCAGGATTTTGCAGAGTATTACACACTCTCCAGCACCGATCAAACCGAATTTGCCGATGCCATAAAACACTATCTGGTCGGCTATGATATGGCACCGGAAAACTATCCCGATACCGTTTATGACCGTACGGTCAGTCCCGTTTCCGGCATTTATCACGGCATTCCGACCTATCCGGCCATGCTGGCACTGTTCGGGAAACTGTTCGGCGTTTCCCATATGGTACAACTGGAAACGGTCATTTGGGTTTGCATGATTTTTCTGGTTTCGTTCCTCTGCCGGCAAATGCAGTGGAAACGTCTGACGGAATTTCTTGCCTGCACTGTGTGTGCTGTTTCCCCCATTGTCATCTGGGTCGCAAAGTCTTCCCTGACAGAATTGTTTCTGGCGGTGATTCTGCTTTCGTTTGTCCTGCTCATTACCACACCAAATCGTTCTCACGGACTTTCGATTCTGCCAATTGCCGTCTTTGCCTGTTATCACGTCTCCATTTACACGATGGTACCGCTATTTGTGGTACTCTATGGGGCACTATATCTCTTTCGGCGAAAAACGCAGTATGCGGTTCTCATGCTGAGTACCATCGGGCTCTATCTGGCAAGTTATTTTGCAATGCGGCATGTACAGCCGTTCTATACCATGAACAACTACCGTTCCTTATTTACCGGTGACATTACCGTATTCAACATTACCACCGTTGTGACAGTGGTCAGCATAGTTGCATTTGTCATCTGCGGCATATACTGTCTGATTTTACACCGTCGTGCAAAGAGATTTGATGCCAATGCATTTTTAGAAATGGCACAACAGCATACTTGGGTAAAAGTGATTTTCAGTCTCTTTCTGCTGCTGCCCGTAGCATATATTCTATACAAAGCACTCTCCCAGGGCATGGTCGGTGAACTACGGTATTTGACCTTGACGGGCTATGCGATTCAGACCGGTTTTTTCCTGCTGCCGGTGACAGGTATCATTGTACTATTCCGGATGAAAACGGTGCTGGAAAAGCCGGAAACCATGGTGTTGTATGCCATGTTCCTGTACTGCATTTTGGTTTACGCTGCCTTTCTGCGGTTTCAGATTGAATATTATTATTACTATGCAAGATATCTTGCACCGTTTGTCCCGATTGCAGTGCTGTTTGCGGCAATGGTGCTGGACAAATGTAACTGGAAAGTCACAGTTCCGCTGCTGACTGCTGGTGTGTTGGTAGTGGCACCGTTTGACAAATTCCTTGCAACTGCAAAAGATGACACACGTATGCAGTGGTCGGTATTGATGGAACTGACAGAAAAAATTGATGAAACAAACTGTGTGGTCGTGGATACGGAATTGATGCCGCAGATTTATTTGCCGCTCCGCAGCATGACCGGAGCAGCCATATATCCAGAACTGGAAAATGCAGTGGAACAGGTGGATCAGCTCAGCGAGCAATATGATACCGTTTACTATTTGACCACAGATACTTCTATTTTACAATACAGCGACTCCTACCGCTGTGTATACCGCAACACTGCACATCACAGCGAAGATGATCTGAACCACAACGGGAAACTGTTCCCGATGCCGCTGGCATTTTTAGAATATGATGAACCAATCTGCCTGTATCAGTATACGGCAAATCGACTTGCCTATCCAGCAGTGGACTGCTATGAAACAGAATATGTGGGCTTTGGGGCACTGGAAGGTGATTTTTGCTGGAGCGTAGCAGAAAATGCTTCTGTTTTCTGTACCCTGCACCCGGATAATTATCTCCTGCAATTTGAAATGGGCTGTACGATTCCGCTGCAACAGTTGGGCATGACAGAGATGACGGTTTCCATCTATATCAATCATGTATTAGCGGGAGAAATCACGATCAATGAGGAGAACAACGGCGGCACGCTGACGATACCGGTTTCCTCGCTGCTCCTGGACGATACACAGAATCAAATCACACTGCACTGTAATCTCTGGGCAGCTTCCACAGTCACCGCAAATGATACCCGACAGCTTGGATTTCCGCTGCGGTCGCTGCGGTTCATTCACAAATGAGAATACTTTCATCACAACGTCATAAAAATAGGAAAGGAGCCATGCGGTATGATGCAGGTAGAAGTGAAAAGAGGTACGATGACAGAAGCAGAAATCCAACATGCTATCTTACTGGTCAAGAAACGCTGGGGAACACGGCTGCGAGCGGACATGCGTTTGATTCTGGAAAAGACGGATACCGAAATATTGGTGACATTTGATCCGCCCATTGACCGACAGGTTTTCCGCAGTACAGACTATCTTGTGAATGATATCAGTAAGCTAAACAGCGGAAAACTCGCAGAACATACAGACAAGGTGATGCATGTAACGGCGGAGTGAGGCAGCGTGTCGCTGCAAATATAGAAACAAACGTAAATTCGACTAAAAATACACTTTACCGCTGCCAACTGCAAACCGTGCCAGCGAATAAACCTTGTTCGTCAAACTCACGTTAAAAATGAAAACCGCTGTGGTTCTCCAAAACAGAACCACAGCGGTTTTTTCTATTCAGAAAACAATTGCCCTTACAGCTCGATATCCTGTACCTTTTCCAGACGCAATACCTCTGTAAACATCGCAGCCTGCAAAACACCGAAAAACAGCGGCGACAAAATACCAACCACAATGAAAATCAAAGCAGCAATCACAATCCCAATATAGGGAATAAGGTAAAATAGGAAGGAGATGAGTGCAATCAGCAGATACGCTGCTGCAACGAGTAAGTAGGTGACAAAGATTTTCCCCTTATATCCCTTCGTCAGCTGCATGGAACGTTTGAGGGCATCCAATGGGGAAATATCCTGCTTCTTCAGCAAGATATATGATGTAAAGGAATAGGAAATGCCTTTATAAATCAGGGCAGCAATTCCAACCGGTGGAATCACCAGAAGCAACCCCCAGATGAGCAGCCAAAGCGACTTCCAGAGCATACCGCCTGCCACACGGAAAAACGACTTGCCGGAAGAAAAGCCGGAGAAAATCTGTTTCGAGTTCACTTCTTTGCCATTGTAGGCATCCAAAAAAACACAGTTCATACCAGCAGAAAGTGTCCTGGAAACGGACATGCCCAGAATAGGAGGAATCGAGCAGAGCAGCTTAGCACAAATATTCAAAATCACACTCAACAGCGATAAGCCCCAAAGTTGAATCGGCTTGGAGAACAACGTCTTCAGCGTCAGCCCCAGGGAACGGAATACAAAACTATCGCTCTCCTGCATCCGCTGAAGGCCGTCGGAAATACTGGCTGAAGCACCCCTTGTATCTTTTGTATTCTGTGCATTTTGCCAATTCTGCCAGCTCTGCCACTCCTGCCACGTCATCTGCGGCGGCGTTTGTGAATTCTGTGCAAATTGTGCATTTTGCGTATACTGTGCACCTGCTGTCGGCTGTCCGTTCGGTTCTGCCTGTGCCGGATTGGTTGCAGGTTGTGCACCTGCTGTCGGCTGTCCGTTTGGTGCTGCCTGTGCTGGATTGGTTACAGGTTGTGCACCTGCTGTCGGCTGTCCGTTTGGTGCTGCCTGTGCTGCTGGTTGTGCATACGATGAATCCTGTACGGGATTCGATGCAGCCTGTCCGTTTGGTGCAGCAGCCTCCGGTGTCAGATCCACCCTCGCTTCCAGTGTAACGGATGCTTCTGCTTCTACCGCTGTTCCGCACCGGCTGCAAAATCGTTTTTCCGGTGTCAACGGTGCCCCGCAATTTTTACAAAACATGAGAAAATACCCCCTATTATTTCTGGATTTCGTTCTAAAAAAATCACATAGAAACAGTATACCATAAATTTTAAGTCTAATCTACTGATTTTATGCCATTATTTTATTTCTATTTTGTTATGATTGCGTGCATTCCATGAAAATCCATTTTCGGATTTTTTTAGAAAACTTGTCCGAATCGTCCGGCAGATTCGCTACGCTGTCTGCCTGTGACCGCTGCCCGCCTTGTTCTATCCCTCAATTTGCAGTCTAACTACACGAAATTTCTGCATTTCGTACCGTTTTGTTTTTTCAGATGGCGGACAGCGGTATCTTGTTCCTCGTCCAGCAGCCTCTCCAAACGCGTTTGCTTTGCAAGGTTGGCAGCTTGCCCCCCTTGCATCCCCCTCGCCAAGCTGAATCAGCTTGACCATAGTCGCCTGCGGCGTGCAACGCTGTATGTTACTCCATCACTTGCAGTCGGTTCCC
>DYCW01000338.1 GCA_019417865.1 Ruminococcus sp.
GGCTTGTATTGACTATGAGGTGTAATGCATCGACAAGCAGGAAAAACCATACGGAGGTAGTTTTATGCAGATACGAAAGATGCAGATAGCAGACTATCCGGCAATCGTTGCCTTGTGGCATTCTTGTTCTGGGATGGGGTTAAACAACTTAGATGATTCCAGAGAGGGTATCACACGCTTTTTAGAGCGGAATCCAGACACTTGCTTTGTTGCAGAAGCCGAACAGCAAATACTGGGGGCAATTTTGACTGGAAACGACGGCAGAAGAGGATATATTTATCATACTGCCGTTTCTCCACAGCGACAGAAACAGGGTATCGGTACGCTGTTGGTACACGCTGCGTTGGACGCTCTGCGAAAAAACGGTATTCATAAAGTTGAACTGGTGGTTTTTGCACACAATGCAGGTGGAAATGCATTCTGGGAAAAACAGGGATTCACTGTCCGGGAGGATTTGACTTACCGGAATCTTGCCCTGACGGAAATGGTGCGGATGGATACTTGATAAAGAATGGATAAAAAGGATGGACAACCATATGTTGATTTTAGGAATTGAAAGTTCCTGTGATGAAACAGCCGCCAGTGTTGCCAGAGACCGGACGGAAATTCTTTCCAATGTTGTGGCATCACAGGTGGAAGAACATAAACTATACGGCGGTGTCGTACCAGAAATTGCGTCCAGACGACACTGTGAGAATATTTTACCAGTGGTACAAAAGGCATTGGACGATGCCCATGTGACCCTTGCCGATTTAGACGGCATCGCTGTCACGTATGCACCGGGTTTGATTGGAGCATTGCTGGTTGGTGTCAACTTTGCCAAGGGGCTGGCATTGGCTGCCGGAAAACCGCTTGTGCCGGTGCATCATTTGGCTGGACATATCGCAGCAAATTACATTGCCCATCCGGAACTGAAGCCGCCTTATCTCTGTCTTGTGGCAAGCGGTGGACATAGTCATATTGTAGAAGTGCTGTCTTATACCTCCTTCCGGATTGTGGGCAGAACAAGAGATGATGCCGCCGGAGAGTGCTTTGACAAGACGGCTCGTGCGATGGGCTTTCCTTATCCGGGCGGTGTCCACATTGACCGTGCTGCCAAAGACGGCAATCCGGATGCGTTTCCGCTGCCGCATCCGAAAGTGGAGGGCAATCCCTATGATTTTAGTTTTTCTGGTTTGAAAACAGCTGTGGTCAATCTGGTGCACAATGCGGCACAGAAGGGACAGACTCTTCCGACAGCCGATTTGGCAGCTTCAGTACAGAAGACCATTGCCGAATTGCTGACACAACATACAATGCAGGCAGCAAGAGACTTGGGATACCAGACCATTGCCGTAGCTGGCGGTGTTTCTGCTAACAGTGGCGTGCGTTCAGCCATGGCAGCAGCTTGTGAAAAGCAGGGCTGTCAGTTGTTTGTACCGCCGCTTTCACTTTGCGGAGACAACGGTGCTATGATTGCGTGTGCTGGTTCCTATCTATTGGAAGCCGGTGTGCGTGCGGGTGCGGATTTGAATGCATATGCAACAATGTCTCTGGAAATCATAAAACAGGACAACCGGTAACCGCAGCAGCTTGAAAAGGAGCGTTCCAGTCGAAAAACCTGTCTGGAAACGACAGCTTCTATCAAGCGACAGTTTTGGTCAAAATGTCCATGTATTAAAAACAACCGTTTTTAAAACATGAACGAAAACTGAATTTCACAGGATTTTCCTGAAAACTGCTTGACAAGATTTCCGGTTCGTTTTATAATGGAATAGAGAAGAAAAAATTCTTCCAAGCCTGTCTATTGATAGATGGAGCGATATATTAGGAGGTATTACCGATGGCATTGACAAACAACAAAAATGTTCTGGCATGGGTCGACGAAATGGTTGCTCTGACCAAGCCGGATCAAGTCGTATGGATCGATGGTTCCAAGGAACAGCTGGATGCGTTGACAGAAGAAGTTACTTCTCTGCCGGAAGGCAACCGGGATAAGATGTACAAGCTGAATCCGGATAAGCTGCCGGGCTGTTTGTATCACAGAACCCTGCCGAATGACGTTGCAAGAGTAGAGGATAGAACCTTTATCTGCACGAAGAATAAAGAAGATGCCGGCCCGACCAACAACTGGATGGATCCGGAAGAGATGAAGGCAAAGCTGACACCGCTGTATGACGGCGTGATGAAGGGCAGAACCATGTATGTGATTCCGTATTCTATGGGTCCGATTGGTTCTCCGCTTGCAAAGGTCGGCGTGGAGCTGACTGACTCTATCTATGTTGTTCTGAATATGAATATCATGACCAGAATGGGTGCAGATGCATTTAAGAATCTGGGCGATGTTTCCGATGACTTCGTTCGTGGTCTGCATTCCAAGGCAGATGTTGATCCGGAAAACCGTTATATTGTACAGTTCCCGGAAGAGAACACCATCTGGTCCATCAACTCTGCTTACGGCGGTAACGTTCTGCTCGGTAAGAAGTGTTTCGCTCTGCGTATCGCTTCCTTCCAGGGTAAGAATGAAGGCTGGATGGCAGAACACATGCTGATTCTGGGCGTACAGAAGCCGAACGGCGAAACTGTTTATATCACAGCTGCTTTCCCGTCTGCCTGCGGCAAGACCAATCTGGCAATGCTGATTCCGCCGGAGGGTTATCAGAAGGATGGCTACAAGGTATTCACAGTCGGTGATGACATCGCTTGGATGAAGCCGGGCAAGGACGGCAGACTGTATGCCATCAATCCAGAAAATGGTTTCTTCGGCGTTGCTCCGGGTACCAATGAAAAGTCTAACCCGAACGCACTGGCTTGTACACGTAAGAATACCATTTTTACCAACGTTGCTCTGAACAACGAAGACAACACTGTTTGGTGGGAAAAGCTGGATAAGAATCCGCCGGTAGATGCAACTGAGTGGAAGGGTGCAAAGGTAAACGGTCCGGAATTTATCGCAGAAGGCAACACACTGGCACATCCGAACTCCAGATTTACTGCACCGGCTGAAAACTGCCCGTGCATTTCTCCGGAATTTAACAATCCAGAGGGCGTTCCGATTTCTGCTATTATCTTCGGTGGCCGCCGTGCTTCCACTACACCGCTGGTATATCAGTCCTTTGACTGGACACACGGCACCTATATGGGTTCTGCAGTATCTTCTGAAACCACAGCAGCTGCTACTGGTGCAGTTGGCGTTTTGCGTCACGACCCGATGGCAATGAAGCCGTTCATCGGTTATAATGTCGGTGACTACTGGGCACACTGGCTCGAAATGGGCGAAAAGCTGGGCGACAAGGCACCGAAGATCTTCAACGTAAACTGGTTCAAGCAGGACGAAGAAGGCAACTTCCTGTGGCCGGGCTTTGGTGACAACATGAGAGTCCTCGACTGGATTATCAAGCGTTGCGAAGGTAAGGTAGATGCAGTAGAAACTGCAATCGGTTATCTGCCGAAGAAGGAAGACCTGAACCTGACTGGTATCGAAGACGAAGTGACACCGGCAGTGCTGGACAAGCTGCTGGCTGTAGATACCCTGTCTCTTATACACATCTCCGAGCCC
>DYCW01000339.1 GCA_019417865.1 Ruminococcus sp.
TTGTGACATGAGCAAACATGCATTGATTACCGGCATCACCGGTCAGGATGGTTCTTATCTGGCAGAACTGCTGCTGGAAAAGGGCTATGAAGTATATGGTCTGATGCGTCGGAAGAGTGTGGTAGACTATGGAAATGTGGAGCATATCAAAGAGAAGATTCACTTCATCTATGCCGATATGACCGATGAAATTTCTCTGATTCGTGCTATGCAGATTTCGCAGGCGGATGAGGTTTACAATCTGGCAGCCCAATCCTTTGTGGCAACCAGCTGGGAACAGCCGATGGCAACCGCAGAAATTGATGCACTGGGCGTAACGAAGATGTTGGAGGCAATTCGTATGGTGAAGCCGTCCTGTCGATTCTATCAGGCGTCTACTTCAGAGATGTTCGGTCTGGTGCAGGAAATGCCGCAGACGGAAAAAACACCATTCTATCCGAGAAGTCCGTACGGAGTTGCAAAGCTGTACGGGCATTGGATTACAAAGAATTATCGGGAGAGCTATCATCTGTTTGCCTGCTCCGGTATCCTCTTTAACCATGAATCGGAACGGCGTGGATTGGAGTTTGTTACGAGAAAGATTACCACCGCAGCAGCCCGCATTTCACTGGGCTTGCAGGATCATGTAGAGTTGGGCAATTTGGATGCCAAGCGGGATTGGGGACATTCCAAGGATTATGTCCATGCCATGTGGCTCATGCTACAGCAGGATGCACCGGATGATTATGTGATTGCCACCAATGAAACCCGTACCGTCAGAGAATTTGTGGAAATTGCCTTTGCACATGTGGGCATTGAGATCCAGTGGCAGGGCAGCGGGACAGAGGAAATCGGTGTGGACAGCAAGACGGGAAAAACGGTTGTAACAATCAATCCGCAGTTCTTCCGTCCGGCAGAGGTGGAAGTCCTGCTCGGCAATCCGGCAAAGGCAGAACAGAAACTTGGCTGGAAACGGGAGATTTCCTTCAAGGAACTGGTAGAACGCATGGTAAGTCATGATCTGGAACTTGCAAAAACAGAATTGCAGCAGCAGTAAGGTGACAATATGAACGGACGAGGAGGTGACGGTATGCGGATTGCATTCGATGCCCTGCCGTTGGTCAGCAATCGGATGACCGGAATCGGTTATTGTGAAGCGGGACAGATACAGGCAATGATGATGCTGCACCCGGAAGAACAGTATGTGTTGCAGTTTTTTGATAAGGGAGACGGTGTCGAAAAGCGAAAGCGGTTGTATTACTATGAACGGCAACGCAATGTCAGTGTGCAGCAGGGGCATTTTTCCGGTTACTTCTATCGGTTGTTAACAACAGCAATTCCGCTGCCGTACCGGGCATTTTTTGGAAAAGATGCAGAGATTACGCATTTTTTTAACTATATTATTCCGCCGGGGGTTTCTGGAAAGCGGATTGTGACGGTACACGATATGGTCTATAAGACGTTTCCAGAGACAGTAAGGGGACGCACTCGTTTTATGCTGGAAACGGGTTTGCAGCGGTCGCTGCACCGGGCGGATTTGATTGTAACAGATTCTGCGTTCTCCAAATCTGAAATCATACGATATTTTCCGGCAACGGAAGAGAAGATTCGGGTCGTGCCCTGCGGTGTGGACAAACTTCGTTTTTCTCCCATGCCCCCCGCAGCTGCTCCAGCGATAGAAGAATTGAAACGGCGGATGGGCTTACAGGCAAGCTATTTTCTCTATTTGGGGACATTAGAACCGAGAAAGAATTTAGACCGGCTGATTCGTGCCTATGCACTCCTGAAACAGCAGCATCCAGATGCACCGCAACTGGTCTTAGCAGGTGGCTATGGTTGGCGAAACAATAGCATTTACCAGCTGGTGCAGTCCCTGCATTTGCAGGAAGATGTTTTGTTTACAGATTATGTGCCAGAAGAGGATATGCAGCCGCTGCTGTGCGGGGCACTGGCATTTGTCTTTCCTTCTATTTATGAGGGATTTGGTATGCCGCCTCTGGAGGCAATGGCGTGCGGTACACCGGTGCTGACTACGAGGGCAGCCTCCCTGCCGGAGGTGGTGGGGGATTGTGCTGTGATTGTCGATCCGCACCACACCGAGGATATTGCATGGGGACTGGAACGGCTGTTTCAGGATGCTGCCCTTCGGGAACGGTTGCGACATGACGGTTTGCGGCGAGCTGCTATGTTCTCCTGGGAAAATGCAGCCGCTGCCTTGTATAACGTCTATCAGGAGGCATTGGCACAATGAAGAAGCCGCTTCGGATTTTACTGGTCAACAAGGCGTATCCCCCTCACATTGGCGGCATTGAAACATTGGTGCGAAGATATGCACTTTGCTTGCAGGCAGAATTTCATGCAGATGTGCAGGTGCTGGTCTGTCAGGAGAAGGGAAAGACCGTTCGGGAAGTGGTCGAAGGCATTCCCGTATTGCGTGCCGGCAGCATGGGAACCTATTTTTCCTGTCCGCTTTCACTTTCGTTTCTTTGGCAATTTCGAAAGATGGCAAAGCAAGCGGATGTGGTCATGATACATATGCCGTTTCCATTGGCGGATTTGGCGTGCCTGTTCTCCGGTTACCGGGGACGGGTGATATTGGCATGGCACAGCGATGTCATTAAACAGAAGACCCTGCTGCGATTCTATCGTCCGTTGCTGCATTGGCTGCTCAAACGGGCAGACGGTATTCTGACGGCAACGCAGGGGCATATTGACAGTTCTTCCTTTTTACCGGCAGTACGGGAGAAGTGTCATGTGATTCCCTATGGGATAGATGTTGCAGATTATCGGGCAGCAAAGGCATACCCCGTATTGGCGAAAGCAGCAAAACAGCCCGATACAGTTAAGTTGCTGTTCGTGGGACGGCTGGTGTATTATAAAGGTGTGACCGTATTACTGGAGGCAATGCAGCAGGTTAACGGTTGTGAACTGTTTCTGATTGGCAGCGGCAAACTGCAAGACGAATTGTTGCAGGCGGCAGCACGTCGGGACAATGTACATTTTCTTGGCAGCCTTTCCGATGCCGATTTACGAGCCGCCTTGCAGGAATGCGATATGCTGGTATTGCCGTCTGTTGCAAACAGCGAAGCGTTCGGGTTGGTGCAGTTGGAGGCAATGGTGTACGGAAAGCCGGTGATTAACACCGCACTGCCGACCGGTGTGCCGCATGTCAGTCTGCATGGGCAAACGGGGTTGACCGTACCGCCGAATGATGCGGGTGCATTGGCAGGGGCGATACAGACGCTGGTATCGGATGCTGCGTTGCGGCAGCGGTATGGAATGGCAGCAAGGCAGCGGGTAGAGACCGTTTTTGCAGAGAAAACTGTGATGCAGCAGGTATATGATTTTTTGCAGCCGTCTGCTTTGCAGAAGAGCAAAACATATGAGAAAAAGACAAAAATATAAATGGAATAAAATTCATTGAAAAGAGAGAGGGGAACGATTATGAAAGCAATGCTGATTGGTGGTTCTGGTTTTGTTGGACGGCATCTTGCGATCCATCTTGCCAACACATATGGTTGGGAGATTGTGATTACTGGTCTGCCGGAGGAAAAAGAGACGATTACACGCAGCAGTCTGGGACGATTTGTACCGTTGAACATTTTGGAGAAGGAACAGATACAAGCACTTTTGGAAACGGAACGGCCGCATTATATTTTTCATCTGGCAGCACAGAGTTCGGTTGCAGTTTCATGGAAATCGCCGCAGACGACCATTGATGTCAACATCAAGGGCTGTGCCAATCTGTTGGATGCGGTTCGTTCGATTGCAATTTACGATCCCAAAATTCTGCTGATTGGTTCTGGTGAGGAATACGGCAGACTGCCGGAGGGCATTCGTGTGGTGTCAGAAACAACGGTACCGCGTCCAGGCAATCCCTATGCCATGACCAAGGCAGCAAAGACCATGCTGGGACAGCTGTATGC
>DYCW01000034.1 GCA_019417865.1 Ruminococcus sp.
CAGAACATCACCTATCTGCGTATTATCACAGACGGAAAGGCATGGACAACGCACAAAAATCTGAGCGGTGCCAGCATATCCGAGAATTGCCTATATGATAAAAATGGAAAGCTGCTGCTTGCTTTTACAAAGGATGGCAGAATCAAACTGAACTATGGCGGGCACTATTGCGACAATGATGGGTGGACGATTTATGATACCTGTACCACCATCTACACCAAGCAAGAGGACGGCACTTACACGGATGGCAATGGCAGTGTTGTTGCCAAAAAAGACGCTGCCGCTAGTGATGGCTATTGCACTGACCAAAACGGGATTAGCATGCTATGGGAAGCTATGGGCGAGGATGACAGCCAAATTCATGTTTGGACGACTACCTATGAAAATTTCCTGATTCGGAATTTTTTGCAATTTGATGTATCAGAGTCCGAAATTGTAAATACCTACCAGAATGAAAATGGCAACACAATTCTCTATCCCGTCCGACAGGGAAAGCGAAAAATCAATCTGCAAATTGAGACGGATTTAAGCGGGCTGGCACACCTGAAAGCATATTTCAATCAGCCGGAATTGATTTTCTTTTACAAAAGTCCGACAGATACCGAAGAACAATACGGAATTTTTCGGAAAACATCTGACATCCAGACCAATACTGTGAAAAAGGGAGACTGCTTTGACAACAATCCGATTTTTTGGGATGCACAAATGGAGGACATTGGATTTTCCAAGCCCATTACAGAGAATGAGCACAATACCGGCATCTATGAACTTTCCATCAGTTTGGAGGAAATTTAAATGGTAATTTATGAACATGTAAAGGGTACAATTTCAGTTCCCTGCTACAATGATTCCGGCGATTATGCCGGATATACCAATGATATCCGTTTTACAGAAAATGACATCATCAAGGATAGCTGCTCCATCACATCCCGTGCATGCGATGATACTACCTTTTCGCTAGGCGGAGTACGTCCGGCGGAATTATCCATTAAGCTGAAATTAGAGGGAGACGGCATCAATGCCTACAATCTATATGGGGCAAAAATCATCCTCTACAGCTGCTATGCAGAGCGTCCGATAGAATCAGACTGGGTGCTGCGTGGCGTATTCTGGGTGACTTCTGTATCTCGCACAAAAACCATGTACACACTGCGTGCTTCGGATGCGTTAGTATGGCTGAACGGCAATTCGATTTCATCCGGAGATGGCAAAATAGATGATGACGAAAGTATCATATCAAAAAAACTGCGAGACGCTTTGGAAGGCTACGAATTGACTGGGAAAGGCGGATTTGGCAGCATAAATAGCATTGTATCCAATATCGTAACATGGACAGACGATATTTTGCAGAATACAATTGGAGAGCGACCGCTGGAATATCATCATATCAGCAGCATTCCAAATGAAAATCCGCAAGGAGCATATGCAAATGGCTATACATTGATGCGAAAAGATGATACCAGCAACCCAGATGGAGAATCCAAAAATACACGCTACAGTCCGCTGGATTACATATCCTACCTTGCACAATGTGCCTGTGGATTTGCTGCTATCTGCAATGATTTTGCCCACACAGCAGAAGGCACGCTGTACACACAATTTGCGATTTTCCCATTTGGGTACGCACCGGAGGGTGATGCAAGTTGGAATCCCATCCAAATTAAAAATGAACAGATTGCCTTAGATGGTTCGGATGTCGCATCGTACAATCTATATATTCAAAAGATATATTTCAAAACGTACGATGATGTGGGCTGGACGCACCCACGGGAATACAAGCCGATGCTTGGCAATTTGGAGGTGGATTTATCTGGGAATCCATTTATAGATGGGCGTCGAATGGAAACGGTGCTGGGATATGGTATCAACGATGCAGACCACGATGAGTATGTAATCTTAAATGGCGTTGCCAATTACATATTTCACAAGGTGACACTGCGACCATTTAAGACAAAATGCTACTTGCAATTCCAAAAAGCCAGTGAATATCCGAAGCTGGGGCAACGAATTTCCATTGAATATCAAAAAGGCAAATGGGCAGATAGCACGATTACCAGTATGGTATGGAAATTTCGTGGCGGATGGGAATTTTCCTGCACGGGAAAAGATACCAGAGTTTTGGCACAAGCTGCAAAACGGTCGCTGGCATTCAATGCAGAAAACGCCTCCAAACGCCATGCTGATATTGCGGCAGCAAGTGCGAAAAAAGCGGCAAATAATGCTTGGGATCACGCAAATGGTGCATATGAACGCATCAATCAGGTTGTAGCGGACGATATACAAAATTTGGAAAATAATAAAGTGGAGCAAACGACATATGACAGCGATATAGCCGCAATCTGGGACGCAATCAATAATTTGTAAAGGGGAATTTTATGCTTACTGCAAATCAAAAATACATCGATACTGCCAACATCAAACATCTGCTTTCTGCCGGTGAAAAAAACGCTGATAAAATTCAGATCGCTGTTGACCGCTACTATCATCAGATGGATTTGTCTGCCTGCCTGTTCACCCTGCGGGCTGTCAACAGCGGCGGCGGACTGGTCATGCAGAACCTTGAAAAAGAGGTCACAGAAAATCAAATCATCCTGACATGGGTCGTAGATGAAAGCTTTACAGCGGTATCCGGCGAACTGCTGCCCGAAATCGTTGGTCAGCAAGATGATACTGTCGTGATCAAATATGAGATGACTCCGATGGTCGTCCGCAACTCTATTTTAGAACAATATCATGGCGGCATTGATGCCATCGACAAGGCACTTCGTGAGATGCAGTCCATCCTTGCACA
>DYCW01000340.1 GCA_019417865.1 Ruminococcus sp.
GCCCTGTACAGGGCTATGCAACTACTATTTGTGTCATTCTGCTGATTGGTGGTTTGCAGCTTTTCTGTATTGGTATTTTGGGGCAGTATCTTTCTAAAACATATTTGGAGACAAAGAACCGTCCCATTTATTTGGTGCAGGAAACAGAAAAAGTGGTGCGGACTGATGTAATAGAAAAAATAGAGCAGGAAAAAAACGATTGATTGGGCTGATTTTTCAGGAGGCATGCCAGCCTTATGCATAAAAAAGGAAAATGGCTGTTTGTCATTCTGCTTTGCTTGATTCTGTTTTTTACTGCGGCAGTGGTTCGTTTTTATTCTAGGCGAACAGAGACACCGGCTGAACAGGAGAAAATACCCTATGCAGACACACAGACAAAAGAATCCTGCTCTATTTTTCAGGATGAAACCACTGGTTTATATGGACTTGCAAATGCAGATGGCAGAGTGATTGCAGCAGCAGAATGGAAAAAACTATATTTTATCGGTGACAATGGTGTAGCGGCGGTAAAGCAGATTGGAACAGAATTGGTAACAGGGGTGCTGGATCAGGAAGGTAATGTGATTGTGCCGTTTGTTTATCAGGATCTTTCTTATGTCAATGAACAAATTATTGTTGGTTGGCTGCTGCATGAGGATATGTATTTTTTGTATGATCGATCATTTCATGATCTGACACCATGTGCATGGAATGCTTATATTTTGAAGGATTCCCTGTTAACTTTGCAGCGTGGAACGGATACTTTTATTTATCGACAAAAGGATGATGGTATTGTGCTGCATTCTTTTGATTTACAGCGTACTATCCAACGTCGTACAGTTACAATGTATTGTAGACAGCAGACGGCAGCACAGTTATTTCCGGTGGAAGAATGGAGTTTGCTGGGAGATACGTTGAGTGCATTTTTAAAAGCCTATCAACGTAACGATGAGGAAGATGCCTCTGTTTTTTTATCAGCAGATGCCAAGACACAGCTCCAGCAGCTGCTGCCGAAAAATACAGCAGAAAAGTGGTGGGTGGACTGGCAGGATTCCATTGAGATTACCAGTCAAACAGATATTCTTGGCACAACTGTTTATTGTGCTGTTACAGTAGAGCGGGAAACAGAATCCGCTGTTTTACAGGTTGCGTTTCAAAAAAACACCGCAGCCGAAACATTACAGATTACAGGCCTGCAGATTCAGCAGGAAACACAGAAAACAGAAGAAACTACCGACATCACCAATTCTGCGGATATTGCTGGCATTGTAATAAATGAATGATGGGTGAAACCTTAGAGATTCCCCACTGTTGCGGAGATAACGCACAAGACAGCATTTGTTGTTTTGTGTTGCAGTTGTCTGCGTGGATTGAAATCAGGAAAGAGGTTTGATGATGAGTAAGAAAGTTGCAGTAATCATGGGAAGTGACAGCGATTTACCAGTTGTAAAGGCTGCCATTTCAGAATTGAAGGCATTTGACGTTCCATGTGAGGTACATGTGATGTCTGCACACCGCACACCGGAGTTGGTTGCAAATTTTGCAGCTAGTGCAAAGGAAAACGGATTTGGTGTGATCATTGCCGCAGCCGGTAAGGCAGCACATCTTGCCGGTGTCATTGCCGGGCATACAACTCTGCCAGTGATTGGGATTCCGATTAAATCCTCTACATTGGATGGATTAGATGCCTTGTTGGCAACGGTACAAATGCCGACAGGTATTCCGGTTGCAACAGTTGCCATTGATGGTGCTGCTAACGCAGCAATTCTTGCTGTGCAAATGCTGGCACTTTCGGATGATGCACTGGCAGAACAGCTATTACAGCGGAAGAAAACGATGGCAGAAGGTGTTGTGGAGAAGGAAAAGAAACTTCTGGCACAGTTAGAGGCATAACACATCGTTTTTTTGAATTTTTATTTTGTACGATATGGGGAATTTCCCCTGTCATAAAAGTGTAGATCCTGCAATGAACAAATTGCAGGAGCAAAAAATGGAGGAAACAGTTATGGAAAACCTGCAAAAAAAAGAACAGATGTACGAAGGTAAGGCAAAGAAAGTGTATGATACCAATCAGGAAGGCATTGTTATTGTAGATTACAAGGACGATGCCACTGCATTTAACGGGGAAAAGAAGGGCACTATTGTTGGTAAGGGCGTTATCAATAATAAAATGTCCAACTATGTTATGAAGCAGTTGGAGGCAGCTGGTGTGCCGACACATCTGGTAGAAGAACTGAGCGATCGGGAAACCGCAGTCAAGAAGGTTTCTATCGTACCATTGGAAGTCATTGTAAGAAATGTAGCAGCCGGCAGTTTTTCCAAGAGAATGGGTGTTGAAGAGGGAAAGGCATTGCTCCGTCCGATTATTGAATTTAGCTATAAGTGTGATGAGTTGAATGACCCGTTTATCAATGATGACTATGCTCTGGCACTGGGTCTGGCAACAGAAGAAGAAATTGCAACCATTAAGACCTATACCAGAAGGGTAAATGAAGTATTGAAGGACTTCTTCTTGAAGATTGGCATTCGTCTGATTGATTTTAAAATTGAATTTGGTCGTCTGGCTGATGGTACCATTATTCTGGCTGATGAAATTTCTCCGGATACCTGTCGTTTGTGGGATGTAAAGACCAATGAAAAGCTGGATAAAGACCGATTCAGAAGAGATATGGGCGGCACAGAAGAGGCATATCAGGAAGTTATGCACAGAATTTTTGGAGAATAAAATTATATGGGTGGTTTTTTTGGTGCAGTTTCCGCAAACGACTGCATTTCAGATGTATTTTTTGGAACAGATTATCATTCTCATCTTGGGACAAGACGAGGCGGTATGACAGCATTTTCTCCAGCACTGGGATTTCAGAGAAACATTCACAGCATTGAAAATTCTCCGTTCCGGACGAAATTTGAGAAAGATGTAGAAAAAATGCGGGGTAACATCTGTATTGGCTGCATCAGCGATACAGATCCACAGCCAATTATGGTACGCTCTCAGCTTGGTTTATATGCCATCTGTTCTATCGGTATTATTACCAATGCAAAAGCACTGTCAGAAGAGTTGCTGACGAGTGGCTGTGCAAATTTTGAAACCATGAGCAGCGGAAGCATTAACTCTGGTGCATTGATTGCAGCATTGATTGCACAGAAGTCTTCTTTTACTGAAGGGATTCGCTATGCACAGGAAAAAATACAGGGTACAATGTCACTGGTGATTATGACAGAGGACAGTATTATTTGTGCAAGAGATAAAATGGGGCGGCTGCCCATTCTCATTGGAAAACGATCGGATGGCTTTTGTTTTTCTTTTGAATCTTTTGCCTATCAGAAGCTTGGTTATGAGACGTGTCATGAATTGAAAGCCGGCGAAATTCTTAGGTTGACAAAGGATTACTATGAGATTTTACAGGAAGGTACAGATGAGATGAAAATCTGTACGTTTCTTTGGACATACTATGGTTACCCAAATGCATGTTATGAGGGCGTCAACGTGGAGCTGATGCGAACCCGGAACGGGGAAATCATGGCAGAAACTGACATCAAAAATGGAAAACTGCCGGATGTGGACTTTGTATGCGGGGTACCGGATTCCGGCGTGCCACACGCAATTGGTTATGCCAATCGGAGTGGGATTCCATTTGCAAGACCATTTATTAAGTATACGCCGACATGGCCAAGAAGTTTTATGCCAACCAATCAGTCAATGCGGAATAAAGTTGCAAAGATGAAGCTGATTCCCGTTCATGATCTGATTGCTGGTAAAAAGTTGCTGTTTGTGGATGACAGCATTGTCAGAGGAACGCAGATGCGGGAAACGGTGGAATTTCTCTATGAGAACGGTGCAAAAGAAGTGCACATGCGATCCGCTTGCCCGCCGATTATGTATGGTTGCAAATACCTTAATTTTTCAAGAAGTACATCAGAGTTGGAACTGATTGCAAGACAGATTATTGACGAGAACGAAGGCATTGACGGAATAAAATACATTCATGAATACAGCAATTCCAATACGGAAAGAGGCAAACTGCTTAGAGATGAGATTTGCCGACGGTTAAAGTTGACCTCGTTGGAATTTCAGTCGTTGGAAGGCACTGTCCAGGCGGTTGGAAAGCCGGAATGTCAGCTGTGCTCCTATTGCTGGAGCGGAAGGGAATGATGGAAGTTGATGACAGGACTGCATGAGGAATGTGGTGTATTCGGTGTTTATACGCCGCAGACAACGGATGTTGCAGCAATGACATATGCGGCTTTATATGCCCTCCAGCATAGAGGGCAGGAAAGTTGCGGCATTGTCGTAAATGACAGAGGTGTTTTTTCCCACCATAAGGACTTAGGTTTGGTGCCAGAAGTGTTTAAGGCGGAGGATATGGAAAAGCTGGGACACGGCAATATCTCGATTGGACACGTTCGCTATTCTACTACCGGAAAACCAAATCGTTCCAATGCACAGCCCATTGTGGTACGGCATGTCAAAGGACCGATGTCGATTGCACACAACGGAAATTTGATCAACGCAAGAGAACTGCGGGAACGATATGAACTGAAGGGTGCGATTTTTCATACTACCAATGATACAGAAGTCATTTCCTATGCCATTACGGAGCAGCGTTTGAAGCGTGCATCCATTGAAGAAGCCATGGAATATGCCATGTATGATTTAAAGGGTGCCTATTCCTTGGTCGTCATGTCACCGAAAAAGCTGATTGCAGCAAGAGATCCGCATGGATTTCGTCCCCTCTGTATGGGACGCTGTAAAGACGGCAGTATTGTATTTGCCTCGGAATCCTGTGCACTGGACAGTGTCGGTGCAGCATTTGAACGGGATATTGAACCGGGGGAAATTGTAGTTGTGGATGATGCACAGGTACGTTCCATTCGGACACATTGTGGGAAGAAGCGGTCCATGTGTGTGTTTGAATATGTATATTTTGCTCGTCCGGATTCTATCATAGAAGGGACATGTGTCCACACCGCACGGCTGAATGCTGGCAGGATTCTTTGGCAGGAGCATCCTGTAGAGGCAGATGTCGTAATTGGTGTACCAGATAGCGGTCTGGATGCTGCGTTGGGACTTTCTATGGCATCCGGCATTCCGTATGGAGTCGGGTTTGTTAAAAACCGTTATGTCGGTCGTACTTTTATTCAGCCATCTCAGAAAATGCGGACAAATTCTGTCAGAATTAAGTTGAACGTATTGAAAAGCGTGGTCAACGGAAAACGGGTTATATTGGTAGATGACAGTATTGTCAGAGGGACAACCTGTAAACGAATTGTCAATTTGCTGCGGGAAGCAGGTGCAAAAGAGGTACACATGCGGATATCCTGTCCGCCATTTACCAACCCGTGTTATTTTGGCGTAGACATTGACAGCCGGGAAAATCTAATTGCGTGTCAGATGACTGTTCCGGAAATCTGTAAATATATTGGTACAAATTCCCTCGGTTACTTGAGCTTAAAAGGCGTGAAATCTCTTGCCTCTTCGGATTTGCAGGAGGAAGATTGGTTCTGTACTGGCTGCTTCAGCGGAGCATATCCAATTGCCGTTCCAAAGGAGATGCCAAAAGATAAATTTGAAAGTAAAATCGGCGAATAAATGCCGTGGAGGAATCAGAAAGAATGAAGAGCTACTCAGAAAGCTATAAAAAAGCCGGTGTTGATGTAACAGCTGGCTACAGAGCAGTGGACTTAATGAAGAAACATATTGCCCGTACCATGACAGACAATGTTCTGACTGGCATCGGCGGCTTCGGTGGATTGTACGAACTGGATATTACCGGTATGGAACATCCGGTATTGGTTTCTGGTACGGACGGTGTCGGCACGAAGCTGAAGATTGCCTTTCTGATGGATCGGCATAATACGATTGGCATTGACTGTGTGGCAA
>DYCW01000341.1 GCA_019417865.1 Ruminococcus sp.
TTTGATTGTGCTCGACAGTGGTAGACTTGCGGAAACAAACGGAGAAATTGTACTGGAAAAGCGTTACTGCGAGGAACATGGATTTGCCCTTGGGGATAACATTCGAATTGCCGGTACGGACTTTGTGATTACTGGTATTGGCAGCACGCCTGATTATGATATGCCCATCAAGGAGTTTTCGGATTATGCAGTAGAAAGTACATTATTTGGCACAGCATTTGTCACGGAAGAACAGTATGAGACAATGCAACAAACAGGTTTGCAGAAAGCAGAGATATATTGTTATGCCTATCGCCTGAATGGTGCAACTGATGATGAAGTGAAAGAAACAGTGAAAGGATTTGCATTCGATTATAATGCTGTGGAGAATCCGTATTTTCAGGAAATGCTTGTGGATACGATAGGAAAAAAACAGAATTTGCAGAACGGTATACAGGAACTTGCAGATGGTTCCGCACAATTGGAAGACGCATTACTTTTCCTTGGAGAAAGTGGAAGTAAACTATCTGAAAGTGCGGCAGCACTTACAGATGGAATACAAAAACTTCAGATGGAAACAGATGATATGTTGGATGAAGCTTTTGCAGTTGACATAGACAATCTCACTGCATTTGTGAAAGCTGCTGACAATCCGAGAATTCTCGGTGCGGCAGGGGATATGCAGATGAATAAGGAGGTAGGTCTTCTTGCTGGTATCATTGTCATGGTGCTGTTTACATATGTGATTTCCGTCTTTGTGGTTCATCAGATTCAGCGAGAAAGTAGTGTGATTGGTGCATTGTATGCAATGGGTGCCAAGAAAAAAGATTTAATTTTACATTATATCACACTGCCTACTTTGATTACAGGCGTTGGTGGTTTGGTTGGTGCAGCCATTGGTTTCAGTCCGCTGGGCATTCCTACACAAATGACAGATACCTATCATTATTTTTCTATTCCGCAGTTAGATACAGTATATCCAGTTTATCTTATCATTTACAGTATTGTAATGCCACCTATAGTTTCGGCAATGGTGAATTATATTGTCATTCGCAAACGACTTTCTCAGACAGCCCTTTCCCTTATCAGAAATGAGCAGAAAATCAAAAGCAATCGAAATCTGAATCTGGGTAAAATGGGATTTGTTAGACGGTTTCAAGTGCGTCAGATGATTCGTGAGTTGAGAACGGGGTTGACAGTCACATTCGGCATGGTGATTTCCCTGATGATTTTTATGATGGGACTGGATTGTTATGTATTGTGTCAGAATGTGCAAAAAGACAACAACGCCAACACAAAATTTGAATATATGTATATGCTGAAATATCCAGGAACGGAAGTGCCGGACGGTGGTGAAGCGTGTTACAGGGAATCTCTGTCCAAAACATATCTGGGGTATACGTTGGATGTTTCTGTGATTGGCATTGATGAGGATAACCCGTACTATGATGCACAGCCGATTAAGGGGAAAAATAGTATTGTAATTGGAAAATCGGTGCAACAGAAATATGGATTGAAAGAAGGCGATAAGCTGATTCTTACAGACAGTGCCAATGAAATGGACTATGCGTTTACGATAAAGGGAATTTCAGAAGATACGGTTGGGCTAACAGTGTTTATGGATATTGACTGTATGCGGGAGCTGTTCGGTCAGGTAGATGATTACTACAATATGGTTCTCTCTGACAAAGCACTGGACATGGAAGACGGAAGACTGTATGCGGTTACTACAAGAGAGGACATTGCACGTTCTTCTTCTGTGTTTATTGATCTGATGATGCCGTTGGTTGTCATGCTGATTGCAATATCTGTTTTGATTTTTTGCGTGGTCATGTATTTGATGATAGGCGTTATGATTGACCGTGCTTCCTTTGGTATCTCCTTGATACAGATTTTCGGATTCCGTATCAAGGAAATCCAGAAGTTATATTTAAACGGCAATATATGGATTGTGGCGATTGGTGCAGGGATTGGCATCCCATTTTCAAAGTTTGTAATGGATGCCATTTATCCATGGATGATTGCCAATACTGCCTGTGGCATGAATCTAGCATTCCCATGGTACCTGTATATGCTGATTTTTGTGGGAATTATGGCGGTTTATTTTGCGGTAAATATATTGCTTGTCAGAAAGCTGAAACGAATTACACCAGCAGAAGTTTTGAAAAACAGAGAATAGTCATATGTTGTATTTCATCAAATATTCTGCATTTCTACGTAGCTCATACTGGGTGTGGATAAAATCATTTTGTTCATGCAGCTGCATTTGAATGGATACCGGAAGGGATAGAAGATACTGACGGGAAGAACTGCTTACCTGTATCAGTTCCTGTAAATTTGCAAATTGCATGGATATCACC
>DYCW01000342.1 GCA_019417865.1 Ruminococcus sp.
TTAGAATTGTTAACAATTCCGGTATGGTGCAATCTGGCAGCCTGTTCAATTTCGTATAGAAGCGTAAGGGCTTCTTCCGGTTTCGCTGTCAAATAGCGGTAGCGATTCACCACATACCACATATCTAATTCTGCCTGATAGGATTGCAGCATTTCGGCATATCGCCCCAGTGCAACCGCACCGGCATCATCGCCGCCCACGTCAATGATCAGGCAATCCGCCTCATATGCCATACGGGCAAGGTCGAAAGAAATCGCCGGAATATCCAAACTGGTATTGGCGTAGAGCGTTTTTTCGAGCTGAATGCCGTTTTCGGCAAATAGATCTGCGAAATCAGCCGTACGGAAATAAGGGTTAACGATATCCAGATCGACAACTGTCACCCTTTTTCCAGCTGCTGCCTGCTGCAATGCCAGATTGACCGCAAAATTGGTTTTTCCGGAACCGTAATGGCCGGTAATCAATGTGATTCTCTTCATAAGCGACTCCTTTTCCCGTTCTGCATGGGTTGACATACGTTTATAGTATATCACATTTTTCGGTAGAATGCAACCGCTATTTTTTTGAAAAAATCACAAATAAGAGCAGCCTTTCGACTGCTCTTCCTTTACAAAAAATGCAATTATTCCATTGCTGTGCGTTCTGCCTGTTCCATCCGGATTGCCTTCAGCACAATGGCACACTCCAGACGCTTCTTCTCAATCTCACAGGAAAGCTTATGTGCCTTGCGAATATCCCCGGCATACTGATAGTTATTCGCATTACAGCCGCCACTGCAATAGAATCTTGCCCAGCATTCCCGACAGTCCGGCTTGGTATAGATATGGGCTTTCGCAAAATCGGCTTTCTTTTCCTGATCAAAGGTGCCATCTTCCAGATTGCCCATCTTCCACTCTTCCATCCCCACAAACTGGTGACATGGATAAATATCGCCGTCCGGCGTAATGGCAACATATTCATTGCCGCAGCCGCAGCCACGCAACCGCTTGATCGCACACGGTCCCTGATCCAGATCCAACATGAAATGGAAGAAATTGAACTTCTTTCCGGTCTTCTCATAGTCCAAAATTTTCTGCATCAGCACTTCGTATTCCTTAAAAATAA
The DNA here is from genome assembly GCA_019417865.1 of Ruminococcus sp. Taxonomy (GTDB): domain Bacteria; phylum Bacillota; class Clostridia; order Oscillospirales; family Ruminococcaceae; genus Ruminococcus_C. The sequence goes on from DYCW01000342.1 coordinate 1,105, forward strand.
CTGGCAGATCTGCTTCTGTAATTGCATACGGATCGTTGGCATCCGCCATGACCGGTTCAACTGAAATTTGGTCAAAGCCGTCTTCCAACAGGCTGAAAACATCATTGGAAAAATCCAGATTATATTTGGTATACGTGCCACGCACATAATACTCCTTGTCCCCACGTTGGGCAACCAAACGCTGATAGTTCGGCAGGATTTTATCATAACTGCCCTTGCCGTCCACTCGTTTCCGCATCCGGTCGTTGACTTCTTTTCTGCCGTCAATGGAGAGTACCACGTTGGACATTTCCCGATTGATAAAGTCCATTTTATCATCATCCAGCAACATCCCGTTTGTGGTAATCGTAAACCGGAAATGTTTTCCGGTTTCTGCCTCCTTGCTTCTGGCGTAGGCAACCACCTGCTTGACCACGTTAAAATTCATCAGCGGCTCGCCGCCAAAGAAGTCTAGTTCCAAATTTTTCCGATTGGCAGAATGGGTCAGCAGAAAATCAATCGCCTGCTTACCGGTTTCCAACGGCATCAGCTTTCTGCCTTCCCCGAAGTCGCCGGTAGAAGCAAAACAGTATTCACAGCGTAAATTACAGTCATGTGCAATATGCAGGCACATTGCCTTAATCGGAGAAGCCACGGAAATATTTGCATACTGTTCGTAGTCATCTTCTGAAAAAAGAATCCCCTCTTGATAGGCTTCCAGCACTTCATCATAGCAGGAGAGAATATCCGCCTCCTGATAAAATGCAGACAGCTTCTCAATGACTTTCGGCGGACAGACCTCCGCAAACGGCGGTGCCACATTGTCCAGCATATCATAGGTCAAATCATCTACAATATGCACGCCACCGCTGTTGACATCCAGTACGACATTATAGCCGCATAATTTATACTTATGTATCATGATTTCACTCTTTCTGTTTTTGCAGTTTCTGCTGCACAGCAGCTGTTTTTTGTCCTGTACGGCAAAATCCGTACACCGAATCCGGTGTACGGATTTATCGAACGCATCGAAATCATTTGCTTACCGTTCGCACTTCTGGTTTGCAACGGTGCAGGAAGTCTTGCAGGCAGACTGGCAGGAAGCCTGACACTGACCGCAGCCACCCTTTGCAGCAGATTCCTTCAGATTTGCCTTGTTAATGGTCTTGATGTGCTTCATAACAAAAATCCTCCCTATCAAACATACTTGCAGTTTTTCACAAGCATTTGCCCTAGAAACTGCATGAAAAAGTCGGAGCAGGAGCTCCAAAATGATTTTTATTATTATAGCACATTTTTGGTTCTTTTTCAATAGCGTTTTCCAGTTTGCAAAAAAATTTTACATATTGCACAATCGAAATGGGAATCTTTTGTTTACTTTATGGTGCAGATTTTCTTACAATGATCAAATATCCGTGAACAGACTCAGCATCTCGGTTTTCGGCACTTACAGTTTACCCCCACAACGCCACCAATGCAGCTGCACAAAATCATAAAAACCAGCTTGGCAAATGTACCGGCTGCGGCAAAACTTTGGAGCAAAAGCAACCCAATGAGAAAGACTGCAAAATACATCGCAACCCCGCAGCACAATCCCACCAGCAATCCCTTTCGCCGTCTTCGTCTGGCAGCCACAAATCCAGCCGTAAAACTGCCGGCACACAATGCCAAGCACGCCATTGCCTGTACCAGACTATCCGGTGCATTGATATTGCTCATCAACAGGGAAAATAGCAACAGAAACAGCAGCGTGACTGCCAGCCCTGCCGCAACTGCCAGTATGGTACACCAGATGGATGACTGCCAGAGAAGTCGCTTGACCGGTCGCTTTTTACAAGGTGTATTGCATGAATGGCCGCCATTCGGACGCATAGTAATTCTCCTCTCTGTGGATAGCTGTTTTATCTTATGCAGAGATTTCCATCCTTATGCGAATTGACAGCTACACGCCGCAGGCGAACTGCGGTCAAGCTGGCTCAGCTTGGCGGAGGGGTGCAGGGGAACAAGCTGTTCCCCTGCAAAACGTTGCAAGTAGAAAACCGCTAATAGGACAATGCTGTCCGCCCTTATAAAAACAAAACAATATGGAACAGAAAAAATTTAAAGAAGCCAGAATGCAAATTTGAGTACGAAACAGGGCGGACAGCAGAAACAAAGGCAGACAGCGGAGCGAATCTGCCGGATAGTTTAGACAAGGTTTTCCTAAGAATTTATCTGTCCATTCGTTTCACATGCATGCCGTAATAAAACAATTTGTTTTATTTTAGACACGCAATCAAATTTTATTATATAATAAAATTAAAGAGGTGAAAACAGATGAAATATGAAAGGATTCGTACAC
>DYCW01000343.1 GCA_019417865.1 Ruminococcus sp.
ACAGGGCTGCACACTATTGACAAATGCGTTTTTCTGTATTATAATTAACATGGTGTATTATACTAACGATTTTTGCAAACAATCTGCCACAACCAGCAGCTGCAAAAACCGAAACCAGATTTCATCAAATTTAGAGGTGTAACCATGATCATTCGTAATAAGTACACAGGTAAAATTAACTGGCTTCCCCTACTCGGCATGATAGCAGGTGCATTGTTTCTCATTGTTCTCATTACAGTCATTCTTTCAGAAGTATTTCGAGATGATACAGTACAGAGCAGCACATCTGCATCAGCGAATAATGGAAATATGATTGCTCAGCCCATTACCGATATTTCCTACAGTGAATCCGAGGACGGTTCTATGCTCATTGACAACTATCCCAAATATGCAGAAACAGACCAAAAACTGACAGGAGACAATATCTACAGCAAATATGCTGTCCTGCTGGATGTTACCAACAATCAAATCCTAGCAGATCGCAACTGTGAACAAAAAATGTATCCTGCTTCTATGACAAAATTGATGTCACTTTTAGTAGCGGTAGAAAATATCAAGGACTTCAACGATACCTACACTATTACTTATGAATTGATTTCTCCACTCATTGAACAAGAAGCTGCCAGAGCCGGGTTCGAATCTGGCGAAACAGTTTCCATTACAGATTTGTTGTATGGTATGGCACTTCCTTCTGGTGCAGATGCAACGATGGCAATTGTAGATTATGTTTCTGGCAATGAGGAGACATTTGTCGCTTTGATGAATCAAAAGGCAAAGGCTCTTGGTATGAATCATACACATTTTGTGAATGCAACTGGACTGCACGACGAAAATCACTACTCTACTGCACTGGATATTGCAATTTTGATGAAAACAGTCATGGAAAATCCAACCTGCCGTCAAATTCTCGGTAGTGTGGACTATCGTACCACACCAACGCAGCAACATCCAAATGGCATGATTCTGCTGAGCACCATGTATAAACGAATGTATGGAAATGAAGTGAAAAACATGACCATCATCGGTGGAAAAACAGGTTTTACTGATCAAGCAATGCAATGCCTTGCAAGCTATGCGACCGCCGTAGATGGTAATGAATATGTAGTGGTTACGGCATATGCTCCAACAGAGATGAATCCGGTCTTCGACAGCTTTGCAATGTACGGATTGATCAACGGAGGCTATGAGATGCCAACACATTTGGAAAAAACAACGTATCCACCGACGCAAGCTACTACCAATGAAGCAGAAGCAACTGAACAGGAAGACGCTGAAGAAAATACAAATACCGATGACAGCAATACTAATTCTGATGAAGAAACAACTGATCCGGAAGAAGAAATGTCAACGGAATTTTATGATTAAAAGGAGATGGGGATGTGAAACAGAAACCAAAAAAGCAGATGCAATTTGTCAACGTGATTATCATTCTTGCTTGTTTGATTTGCCTGATTTTGGTTGTTGATTTTGCCATTCGCATGATTACCCGTGCCAATGTTACTTATGTTGTCAGCAATGGTTCTTTCTCAACAGAAACCAATTCAAATGGTATTCCAG
>DYCW01000344.1 GCA_019417865.1 Ruminococcus sp.
GTATAAGAGACAGATTTCATACAATTTTATCCACATAACGTCATTTCTTTTTCTAAACCACGTCAATTGTCGTTTGGCATATCTTCTGGTTTCCTGTTTTAATTTGTCAATACAAGTTTCCAAATCACAATCACCAGTGAAGTATGGAATCAACTCTTTGTATCCAATGGCGTTTGCTGCCGTCTGCTGCGGATGTGTTTTCCATACAGCATAAGACTCTTCCACCAAGCCATTCTGCACCATTTGATCCACTCGCCGGTTAATTCGTTCATACAACACCGCACGGTCGGCATAGTCCAAACCGATGATGCAGGAACAATAGGGCGACGGTACAGAACGACTTTCCGCTTTCTGTGCACTAAACGGCTTATCAGATCGCATCGTTACTTCCAGTGCCCGCACAACCCGCACAACATTATTCGGGTGAATGGAGGCGGCTGCCTCTGGATCTAAAGCTGCCAATCGGCTGTGCAAGGCTGCTGCACCATTTTCTTCTGCATAAACAGTCAACTCTTTCCGCAAGGCAGCATCCTGCTTTGTTTCTGCAAACTGCACATGATCCAGCAACGAAGCAATATACAGACCGGTTCCGCCAACCAGAATTGGCAGCTTTCCACGATGCACAATCTCTGCAATTTTCTCTTCTGCCAGCTTCACATAATCTGCTACGCTGAACAGAGTCTCTCTTGGCAGAACGCTGATGAGATGATGCGGTATTCCCTGCATTTCCTCTGGTGTTGGTTTTGCAGTTGCAATGTCCATGCCCTGGTAAATTTGCATGGAATCTGCTGAAACCACCTCACCGTTATAATACTTTGCAAGTGCTACCCCCAGTGCTGTTTTGCCAGATGCTGTTGGGCCAACAACAGCAAGAACCGGTATTTTTTTTTCTTCTGTATTCATCTCATACCCTCTTAAACTGTTTTTCCAGTTCCTGCCGTTTGATCACAAACATCACCGGTCTGCCATGCGGACAGTGCCGAATCTGGTCGCTGGCATAGACAATTTGTGCTAACTCCTGCAATTCCGCAAGGTCATTTTTGTCATGTGCCTTAATAGCAGCCTTACAAGCCATGCTGTGCAGCAGATCATCCATATAGGCTGTCTGTGGATTGATTTTACCGAGTGCAAGATTATGAGCGATTTCCGTCACAATCTCATCAATATTCAACGATTGCAAAAATGTTGGTACAGCAGTCGTCCGTAAAAACGGCGGATTGGAAAAGTCAAAGGAAAAACCCAAATTTGCAAGCTGTTCCTCTCGCTCTTGCATTAAAGAAAACTCATCCATTGGAAGCAGTGTTTCTGCTTTTTGTATCAAAAGCTGACGATACTGCTTTGCTGTCCCATTTTTCAAGCGTTCAAAAATCACTCGCTCATGAGCAGCGTGTTTGTCAAAAATCAACAGCTGCTGTGCAGATGGTACCTCCGCCAGAATATAATTCTGAAACGCCTCACCAATCACACGAATTTCCGGCAAAATGCATTGTTTCTCCGTCATGGCCTTCGATTGTGAGGCTGCCGTTTTTTGTTTCTCTGTATTCGCCGTTTCTATCTCAGGCGGCGATAACGGAAGAATGGTTTCCGGTTTGTCCGCAGTTGGTACTTCTTTCGCCTGTTCTTCTGCTTCTTGTTCTGCCACAGCACAAGGATTTACAACTGCTGCCGGACATTCCTCTGGTTTCATCAATGCAGCCATAGTTTCCCCAATATCATAGTGATATTGCGTCGGATAAACCACTGGGGGCGGCGGTGGGGCTTCCGCCTCCGGCTCTGCCTGAGAGGCAAATGCATCAGACGGTTCTTCTAAATGCGGAAGCGGCGGCTGTACCACTGGTGATGACTGCGCCGGCTGTTTTGTCCAGTCCTGTGCCGTTTGACGAAATTGAAATTCATAAATCAGACCATTCTCCAGCAATGCATTTTTCACTGCAAAGAACAGACTATCCGCTACATTTTTTTCATTGGTAAACCGTACCTCTGCTTTTGCTGGATGGACATTAACATCCAAATCCACAGGCAGCATTTCCAACATTAACACGCAGGTCGGAAACCTACCTGTCATAATCAGATTTTGATAGGCACTTTCCAATGCAACACTGCAAACACGGGAACGGATATACCGCCCATTGATAAAGAAGTGCTGAAATGTACGGTTGGATTTGGAATATAAAGGCTTTCCGACATAACCACTCACCCGTAAAAAACCATCATCATACTGCACTGGAATCAAGTCATGGGCAAACTCCTTTCCAAACAGTGCATAAATGACAGCATACAGATCACCATTTCCATCCGTACAGAATTCCATACGGTTGTCCCGTATCATCTGAAAAGAAACTTCCGGATGGGACAACGCAATTTTCTGTACAATCTGACTGACAGCATTGGCTTCTGTGACATCCTTCTTCATAAATCTCTGCCGTACCGGCACATTAAAAAACAAATCTCGTATGACCAATGTGGTACCGTCCGGGCAACCGCTCTGTTCCGGCTCTCCTTCCGGATTTCCTCCCACAAGTTCATAATGTGTTCCATAATGGTCTTCTCTCCGCTTTGTCAGCAATGTAACTTTAGAAACCGCTGCAATGGACGCCAACGCTTCTCCTCGAAAACCAAGTGTATAAATCGCTTCCAAGTCATGTTTGTCATGAATTTTGCTGGTTGCATGACGCAGAAATGCAGTTGGTACTTCTTCCGCTGCAATTCCACATCCATCATCTGCAATCCGCATATAAGTTGTACCGCCATGTTTAATTTCCACAGTGATGTGTTTTGCCTCTGCATCAATAGCATTTTCCACAACCTCTTTAATCACAGAAGCCGGACGCTCAATCACCTCTCCAGCTGCAATCAACTCCGAAATTTCTTTGCTCAATACTGCAATTTTTGACACAGCCGTTCTCCTTTCTGTGATCTATTACACCTGTAGCAACTCCGTCGCCTCTTCGAGCACCTGTCGGCACTCTGCATCCGAAAGTTCCTGTAGGTTAGTCTTCTTCAGCATCTGCACAACTTTTTCCTCCTGCATGGCTGCAAAGCTATATTGCATATCCGACTGCTCCGGCTGTTTCTTCTGTGCAGCCGTCTGTTGTTCCATCTGCCGCAGCAGTGTTCTCGCCCGTTTCACCACTTTGTCCGGCAAGCCAGCCAATTTTGCTACCTCAATGCCATAGCTGTCATCGACACCACCCGGTACAATTTTTCGCAAAAATCGAATGGTATCTCCGTGTTTCTTCACTGCGATGCTGTAATTTTTTACACCATCTAATGTATTTTCCAGGTCAATCAATTCATGATAATGGGTTGCAAACAGTGTCTTGCAGCCAAGCTGCCGACTGCTGCAAATGTACTCTGCCACAGAACGAGCAATGCTCACACCGTCAAAGGTGGAAGTGCCCCGTCCCACTTCATCCAAAATCACTAGACTATTTGGTGTGGCATACTTCAAAATATCAGATACCTCATGCATTTCCACCATAAAGGTACTTTCTCCGGCAGTCAGATCATCCGATGCTCCCACACGGGTAAAAATCTTATCCACGACTGAAATTTTTGCATAATCTGCCGGCACAAAAGAACCAATCTGTGCCATCAGCGTAATCAATGCAACCTGTCGCATGTAGGTTGACTTTCCTGCCATATTCGGACCAGTGATCAATAGCAACCGATTTGCCTTGTTATCCAGATAGGCATCATTCGGTACAAAAACCGTATCCGTCAGCATGCGTTCTACCACCGGATGCCGACCGCCTCGAATCTGAATCACACCATCCATTGCAATTTCTGGTTTGGTATACTGGTTTTCGATCGCCACATTTGCAAACGCCGCCAATACATCCACCTGTGCAATGGCAGAAGCGGTTTCCTGTACACTCTTAAGTTGAGCTGCCAGACAGTCCCGCACTTCGGCATAGAGGGACTCTTCCAGTCGCAATGCTTTTTCCTTTGCACTGAGAATATCATTTTCCGTCTTTTTCAAATCCGGTGTAATAAACCGCTCACAGTTTGCAAGCGTTTGCTTCCGAACGTAATTTTCCGGTACTAAATCATAATAAGAGCGTGTGACTTCGATATAATAACCGAATACACGATTGAATCCGATTTTCAACCCCTTGATACCAGTGCGTTCCCGTTCTGTCTGTTCCATCTTTTCAATGATCTGATTACCGCCGTTCATGATCTCCCGTAGGTAATCCAAATCCTGATGAAAACCTGCACAAATCACACCACCGTCCTTCACAGAAACCGGCGGATTGTCCACGATCGCACGATCTACCAAATCAGAAACCATATGCAAATCTGAAATCTGTGCAAGCAGCTTTGCGAGCAGCTTTCGATCTGCAACTTTTTCCAGTTCTGCCTTCAGTGCTGGAATCTGTTTTGCTGTGGTTGCCAGTGCTTTCAAATCTCTTGGTGTTGCTGTCTTATACAATACTCTGGTCATCAAGCGTTCCAAGTCATAAACTTGATCCAAAACAGAACGTACTTCCATCAACACAACACTCTTTTTCACGAATGCCTCTACCGCATCCAGCCGTGCCATAATTTTTACTGGCTGTACTAAGGGCTGTTCGATCCAAGTTTTCAGCATTCGTTTTCCCATTGAAGTCTTGGCAGTATTCAGCAACCAAAGCAGGGAACCTTTTCGTTCCTTGCCCCGAATGGTTTCAGTCAGTTCTAAGTTGCGTCTTGCATTCAAGTCCAGTCCCAGATAGGCATTGTCATCGCTGACATTCAAGGAAATAAAACGGGTAATCTGATTCTTCTGCGTTTCCTTAATATAGTCCATCATACCGTAAACCGCTGCAGTTTCTGAACCAGTCTCCGGCAGCTGCAAATAGGACAACTCCGGCACCTGAAATTGCTGACACACAAAATCATGATTCTGCTCTGCTGAAAAGCAGACAAAATCCCGTATCGTCACAACACATTGCAGACGCACTTTAATGAATTCCATGACATGCTTCAGTAGTAATGCATCCTCATTCATAATGATTTCTGCCGGTGTATAACGGGAAAGGACATCAATGACATTCGCCTCCAGATTCTCTCGTTCTGGCAGTAAAGCAGTAATGTCACCAGTAGATAGATCCGCAAAACAAAGACCGCAGTCACCATCCTCCTGAAAATACAGGCTGCAAAGATAGTTGTTTGCCCCTTCTTCCAGCAGATTGCTTTCAATCAGCGTACCCGGCGTGACAATTCGGATAACATCTCGTTCCACCAGTCCTTTTGTCGTTGCTGGATCGGTCAACTGTTCGCAGATGGCAATTT
>DYCW01000345.1 GCA_019417865.1 Ruminococcus sp.
AATTTTTATCGTAGAAGATGATTTTACCATGGCAGAGGTGATGAAACGGCAGATAGAATCCTGGGGGCATTCTGTCCACCTAGCAGAGCAATTTTCTGATATTCTTCCAGAATTTACGGCATATGATCCACATATGGTACTGCTGGATATTATGCTGCCGTTTTTCAACGGCTATCATTGGTGCAGTGAAATTCGAAAAATTTCTAATATTCCTGTGATTTTTATCTCCTCTGCATCAGATAATATGAATATTGTGATGGCAATGAATATGGGCGGTGATGACTTTATTGCAAAGCCGGTGGATTTGAATGTGATGATGGCAAAGATACAGGCAATGCTTCGTCGCACTTATGATATGGGCGGAAAAATTCCGGTGCTGGAACATCGTGGAGCTGTACTGAATTTGAATGATGCCACCTTGATCTATCAGGACAAGCAGCTGGATCTGACAAAAAACGAGTTTCGGATTTTGCAGACACTGTTGGAACAGAAAGGGAAGATTGTCAGCCGGGACACCCTGATGACAAGACTCTGGCAGATGGATTGTTATGTAGAGGAAAACACCTTGACGGTGAATGTCACACGTCTGCGGAAAAAGTTGGACAGCATCGGTTTAACTGGTTTTATCCGCACAAAAGTGGGCAGTGGTTATCTCATTGAATGAAAGAGGTGCAGCAAATGCAGCAGGAAAAAGGCATTCGAGTTCTATGGCATTTTCTATGGGAACAGCGATTTCATATGCTCTTGTTTCTCTTATTCATTGTATTGTTTGTGGTGGTATTTTCTCTATATGATTTAGAATTAGAGGCAGTTTGGTACAGCAGTCTGCTCTGCTTAGTGAGTGCTGTGCTGTTTCAAAGCGTTCGTTTTATTCAATATTATCGGAGGCATCGCCGTCGGCAGGCATTGTTGCATCATATTACGCTTTCCTATGATGACCTGCCAGCACCGTCTACTCTGGCGGAGCAGGACACACAGGAAATGGTGCATACGTTGGGGAAGACCTATCACGATGCGATGACGGCATGGCAAACACAGCAAAAAGAAAGTTTGGATTACTATAGTGCATGGGTACACCAAATCAAAACGCCGATTTCGGGTATGAAGATGCTGCTACAAAGTAAAGATACAGCAGAGAACCGTGCCCTTTCGGTAGAGCTGTTTCGCATTGAACAATATACAGAAATGGTGTTGACGTATTTGCGGCTGGATAGTAACAGTACTGATTTTGTGTTTCAGGAATATGATTTAGATGTTATCATTCGGCAGGCAATTCGAAAATACGCTGCCCAGTTTGTGATGCATAAAGTCAAACTGGTTTATGAGCCGGTTTCCATGACAGTCTTGACCGATGAAAAATGGTTGCTGTTTATCATCGAACAGCTCTTATCCAATGCCATCAAATACACCAAACAGGGGAGTGTGACCATTACGGTGACACCGGAAAAAGTGCTGCAAATTGCAGATACTGGCATTGGGATTGCTTCAGAAGACTTGCCCCGTATTTTTGAAAAGGGTTTTACGGGCTATAACGGACGAGCCGATAAAAAATCCACAGGGTTGGGGTTGTATCTTTGTCAGCAGGCAGCAAAAAAGATTTCTGTTTCCCTTTCTGTTGTTTCAGAAGTGGGGAAAGGTTCTGTCTTTTCTGTTCATTTGTATATTCCGCCGTTGACAGTGGAATGATACCGCACCTTACAAAAATGTCACATAAAACAGCCGAAATGTCACATGATGCAATGGCGACATTTCGGCTTTTGTGGTATCATAGAACCATACCAAACAAGGAGGCTGTTTTAAATGGCAATGTTAGAAGTACAATGTTTGAAAAAAATCTATACGACACGGTTTGGCGGCAATCAAGTGCAGGCGTTGTCAGAGGTTTCGTTTTCTGTGGAGACAGGAGAGTATGTGGCAATCATGGGGGAATCTGGTTCAGGCAAAACCACATTGCTGAATATTTTAGCGGCACTGGATAAGCCCACCAGTGGTAAGGTGTTTTTGGATGGAAAAGACTTAACGGTAATTAAAGAACGGGAAATCGCTGCCTTTCGGCGGGATAATCTGGGATTTGTCTTTCAAGATTTCAACCTGTTGGATACATTTTCTCTCAAGGATAATATCTTTTTGCCGTTGGTACTGGCAGGAAAGCAGGTAAAGGAAATGGAGCAACGGTTGCAGCCGATTGCAGAACAGTTGGGTATCACAAAGCTGTTAGACAAATATCCCTATGAAGTTTCCGGCGGTCAAAAACAACGTGCTGCAGTTGCGAGAGCCTTAATTTCCAGACCAAAGCTGATTTTGGCAGATGAGCCGACTGGTGCATTGGACTCCAAGTCCACAGACAGTTTGCTGGATGTCTTTTCTGCCATTCATGCAACTGGTCAGACCATCCTGATGGTGACGCACTCTACAAAGGCGGCAAGCCGTGCTGGAAGGGTATTGTTTATCAAGGATGGTACGCTGTTCCATCAGATTTATCGTGGCAACTGTACCAATGAGCAGCTGTATCAAAAAATATCGGATACGCTGACGCTGCTGGCAACAGGAGGCGAGCAGGCATGAAACGAAATCTTTATCCCAAATTAGCGTGGCATGGCATTCTAAAAAATCAGAAGACCTATCTGCCATTTTTACTGACCAGCATTGGCATTACCATGATGTACTATATTATCGCCTATCTGACTTATAGCAAATCGGTTTATGAAATGCGTGGCGGACAGGAAATGCAAATGATTTTGTCATGGGGCACAGCTGTGATTGCCATCTTTGCAGCTATTTTTCTGTTTTATATGAACTCTTTTCTGATGCGAAGAAGAAAAACGGAGTTTGGATTATATAATATTCTTGGTATGGGAAAATGGAATATTGCCCGTATTTTGCTCTGGCAGAATATCATGTTATTTATGGCTTCTTTGATCGGTGGGCTTGGATTAGGCGTGGTACTTTCAAAGTTCTCAGAGCTTTGTGCAGCAAAAATGTTGGGTGCCAACAGTCCGCTTGGTTTTACAATTGAACCGAATGCGGTTCGGAATACCGTTTTGCTGACAGCGGTTTCCTATGGATTGATTCTGCTGTATTCGCTGGGACAGATTCATGTTTCCAAACCAATTGCCCTACTCCGTGGTGAAAAAACTGGTGAAAAACCACCGAAAGCACGTTGGCTGCTGGCATTGATTGGTATGGTGATGTTGGGAGTTGCCTATTATCTGTCTATTACCATTGAGGAACCTATGGCGGCATTATCTACCTTTTTTGTGGCTGTGTTGCTGGTCATTCTGGCAACTTATCTGCTATTTATCTGTGGTTCTGTTGCCCTGTGTAAAATACTACAAAAGAACAAACACCTGTCTCTTATACA
>DYCW01000346.1 GCA_019417865.1 Ruminococcus sp.
TTCCTGCATTCTTCCGGCTTTTTCCTGTAGTACATCAATTGCATTTTTCAAAGCCGGCGGATAAGGAATGCCCATTAAACTTGTGTTCTCCAGAATCGAAAGTAACTCATTGACACAAAATGCAATGCAAACAGCATCACGGACATAGGTTGTGCCAAGCAGAATATCAATTCTGACAGCAACCACGATCAGCAGCAAAACGCAGAACTTTTTCAGCAGACCGATCCAGCCTGCCGAACTACTCAATCTGCCAGATGCAGACTTCTTGCTTTTGCCCATAGCAGCAGTGACAAGACCTGTTAGAAAATCCACACCCATAAAGATGAGCAACGTCACCAGTGCAGAGTCCCAGCCGCCAAAAACAGCGGCTATAAAGCCGCCTGCCAAACCTGCAATTGTACAGATCCATTCTTTCATAAACATCACCCTTTCAAAAATTTGATTGCTTTTACCATCGGATGTGAGTTGTCCGATGTGCCCTTGAAGGCAAGATAATATTCTCCATCCGGTACATTTTCCAGTGATTGCATCACGGAAATATATGTATCGGAATAAAGCCATTTGAATGATAACTCTACTGCATTTCCTGCCTGTATTTCTTCATAAATATACCTAGCAAGTTCAGCATCCGCCTTATCTGTTTTCTTTACCAGATAAAACTCAGCCTCTTGTGATGCACCTACTGTATAACTGAGAATCAGATGCATGGAAGCGGTCAGAGCAACAGGTGTCAGACAAAGAACAAATACCGTCCCAGACCAGCTGAAATCGGTCTGGTTAAAATAAAGCGCATAGTCATTATCGGCACAGCAAAAATGCGGATAGCTTTCCGAAAAACCTGAAAGCGAACGATATCCGTCATTGTAATATGTGTAGATATTCTCACCGTAAGTGGTCAGTGTATCGGCACCAAATTCAAACAGAACGTTATAGCTAATGGAAGCTGCACTTTTTATTAGTTCTTCCAAGTATTCAGCATTTTCCTCAAGCTTTTGCAATTTATCTTTGGTTGCATAATTGGACAGGTCAACTTCGGGTGCATCTTTTCCGGGTTGTCCATCCGCCCCTTTCAAAGAGGCGAGCCACTCCGTTTCTGTTCCAGTAAATCCATGCTCTACGGCAATTATGTATGCGGATTTCCCGTCTGTCCCGTTGGTTCCCGGTTCGCCGTCTTTGCCGGGTAGTCCGTCAGCACCGTCCTTTCCATCAATGCCTTTCAAGCTTTCCAACCATTCGGCTTCTGTTCCAGTGAAACCATTTGCAACAGCGATTTCATAAGCAGATTTACCGTCAGAGCCATTGACTCCGTCCTGACCATCTGCGCCATTCTGACCATCAATGCCGTCTTTCCCTGGTTCGCCATCAGCACCGTCTTTTCCGTTGATACCGTCTTTACCATCAATACCTTTCAGACTTTCCAGCCACTCCGTTTCAGTTCCGACAAATCCATTTTCAATTGCTATCTGATATGCTGATTTTCCGTCTTTTCCTTTCTCACTTATTTTCTGTAAAAGCTGTGTATACAAATCCGGTGTTGGAGGAATCGGACTGTTGTCATCATCTCCCACAAATCCGGATTGACGAATATTCAACGTAACAGGAACAGTAGTTGCCCTCAGACCCTCTGTATTCTCAGCATCATAACCGAACACCGACATTTTCACTGAACCTGCATGAAGCTCTGCAGGTAGTAGACAAGACAAATCATCTGTTCCAAGCACTCTGTTGTAAGTTTCATCGCACTGCGTAAACTGTACCACCTTGTGAAACTTCTTCCAATCGCCGTCAAAAGTGAATTTCAGCGTGACAAAAGCAATCTGATCGGATGCAATAATCTCACGCTCCAGAATTTCAATTTTCTGCTGTCTGACTAAAAGTTTCAGCATCAGTCTATCACCTCAATCCACGCCTTTGATGTATTGTCATACTCAAAAAGTCCGTCTGTACACTGGATTTTGGTTAGTCCGGAAAGTCCGTCCCAGTTACTGCCTTTTGTAATACTGCTCCACTGACTTGTAGTACCGTAAAAACTGATACTTTCAAGACTGCTGCAGTAAGTAAAGGCACATTCACCGATGCTTTTTACCTTTGACGATATGGTCAGGGTCTGCAGCTTCGTACATCCGGTAAACATGAATGCTCCGAGCAGCGTTCCGTTTATATGTGCTTCTGTCAGATTCAAGCAGTCACGGCACAGATATTTTCCGATTGCAGTGACACTTGCTGGAATAGTAATAGACTGTCTCTTATAC
>DYCW01000347.1 GCA_019417865.1 Ruminococcus sp.
ACCTGGTTCTGTCAATGGCATAGGGGATGCCTTTTCTTCTGATTGCGGCTGCGGAGCACCGGATCATACGGAAGAAGATGAAAAACCGCTGTAACGCAGTACCTGTATGATTTGTTTTTCGTTGGGCGGCTGATGAGCCGCCCTTTTTATATGAGGAGCAAAGTATTGAGAAGACAAACCAATAAAATGCAGAAAAGGCAGCTCACATTTTTTTTGTGGAGTATTCTGATTTTAACCGGTATGCTGTTTGGTTTGGTACAGTTAGATCGTTGGATTCGTCCGGATGTACTGGCAGTCTGTGCACAGGAGTGTCGTTCTGCTGCTTCTGTGCAGATTGGAGAAAGTGTACACACCGTGTTACAGGAAAATGGCGATACGTATTCTGATTTTGCTGTCTTACTCTATGATACAAATGGCAATGTCACAGCAGTGGAGACGCTGACCACGCATATCAATCAGATACAGGCACAGTTATTAACTCAGATTAACAAGGACTTACAAACCGCCAGGGAAGAGACCTTTCCCGTTTCCCTTGGCACAGCAACAGGTGTCTGGCTGTTTGCCGGAAAAGGTCCCACTCTTCAGCTGAAAATGCTGCCAGTTGGTGCAGCAGATGTCAAACTGGTCAGTCAGTTAGAGTCTGCCGGTATTAACCAAACGTGTCACACCATTCGGGCAGAAGTAACGGTAACGCTACAGGCAGCTGCTCCCTTTTATCGTACCACTACGACGGCACAATTTTCGTATCTTTTGACAGAAACCATTCTGGTGGGAACCGTACCCGATGCCTATGTAGTATTTGGTGAATAAATCCTGAAAAAATCATGAAAGCAGTGGTTCTTTGGAAAGAAATGTGGTATAATAGGGGACGGCAGAACATGCATATGGAGGAAATAAAAAATATGGAACTTGCAGAAGCAAAAGAGCGGATTGCAACGCTTTCCAAGAAATTGGAAGTGTATAATTACCGCTATTATGTCTTAAACGATCCGTCCGTTTCTGATTTTTCCTATGATGAAATGATGCGGGAACTACGGCAGCTGGAAACAGAATTTCCATCTTTGCAGCTGCCGACATCCCCAACACAGCGTGTCGGCGGTATGGCTGCGAGTACGTTTGAAAAAGTGCCGCATACCGTGCAAATGATGAGCTTGCAGGATGTCTTTTCTTATGAGGAGGTTTCTGCCTTTGTCACACGCTGCAAAGAACAATTTACCACGCCGCAGTTCATCGTAGAACCAAAAATTGACGGTTTATCTGTTTCTCTGGAATACACCAATGGCGTATTCACAAGAGGTTCTACACGAGGCGACGGTTTTGTGGGAGAAGATGTCACAGAAAATCTGAAAACTATTCGTTCGATTCCGCTGCAACTGGAAAATGCACCACCGTTTCTGGAGGTACGAGGAGAAGTCTATATGCCGAGAGAACGCTTTCTTTCCCTGACGGCAGAACAGGAACTGAACGGCGAAACACCCTTTAAGAATCCTCGAAATGCCGCTTCCGGTTCACTACGGCAGAAAGATGCTTCTATCACAGCCAAACGTGGGCTAGATATTTTGATTTTTAATGTACAGCAAGTAGATGGTGTCACATTGACCTCACACCGGCAGTCACTGGACTATTTGCAACAGCTTGGCATGAAAATTGTACAGGCGACACAGCCGCTGGAAACTCTGCAACAGGTGTTAGATGCCCTACAGGCAGTCGGCACAGAACGGGAACAGTTTTCCTATGACATTGACGGTGTTGTAGTAAAGGTCAATGATTTTGCACAGCGGGAGGAAATGGGTGCCACTGCAAAAGTACCGAAGTGGGCAGCGGCATATAAATTTCCGCCGGAGGAAAAGGAAACAGAACTGTTGGAGATCCTCAACAGTGTTGGTAGAACTGGTGTCATTACCCCTGTGGCAGTGTTTCAGCCCATTCGCCTTGCGGGAACTGATGTTTCCCGTGCTACGCTGCACAATCAGGATTTCATTACAGAGAAGGGCATTTGTTTAGGGGATACCATTGTGGTACGGAAAGCGGGTGAAATCATTCCAGAGGTCGTGCGTGCAGCAGCCCACCAGCCAGATGCTGTGCCATATCAGATGCCAGCAGTCTGTCCGGTTTGCGGTACGGAAGCGGTTAGAGATGCAGAAGAAAGTGCGTTACGCTGTCCGAATCCGGATTGTCCGGCACAGCTACTCAAAAGAATGATTCATTTTGCTTCTAAAGATGCCATGAATATTGAGGGACTGGGGCCACAGAACATCATTGCATTGCAAAATGCCGGTTATTTGCATTCTGTAGCAGATTTATATACCCTGCAAAAGGACGATTTGCTTCAGTTGGAACGGTTTGCAGAAAAATCAGCTGAAAATTTGCTGAAAGCAATTGCAAATTCCAAACAGAATCCGCTTCCCCGTCTAATTTTTGGGCTAGGGATTCGGAATATCGGCTTGCAGGCAGCAAAGCTGCTGTGTGATGCATTCCCGTCTATGGATGCTATTATGCAGGCAAGTGCAGAGCAAATTGCTGAAATCGAAGGTTTTGGCATGATAATGGCGGAAAGTGTGGTGGATGCGTTCCGGGAATCGCATATGCAGCATTTAATTGCAGAACTGAAAAAATATGGGGTCAATATGCAGCACACCAGAACAGCACTGACTGATAAGCGTTTTGAAAAAATGACATTTGTACTAACTGGCACACTGCCGACCATGAAACGATCAGAAGCCAAAACACTCATCGAACGGTTTGGCGGAAAGGTCAGTGGCAGTGTTTCTAAGAAAACCACGTATGTGGTTGCTGGAGAGGAAGCTGGCAGCAAGCTGCAAAAAGCAGAGGAACTCGGTATTCCAATTTGGACGGAGCAGGATCTGCTTGCACATACAAATTAAAGGAAAGGTTGTTTTATCTCATGAAAATTGATATTGCACACATTGCAAAGCTGTCCCGGCTGCATTTTGAGCCAGAGCAGATTGCAAAGTTTGAGAAGGACATGGAGTCCATCGTGGCAATGGTAGATCATCTGCCGGATGTCAGCGACACCTTGACTGTAGATCCAAACAATGCCATGCGGCTGCGGGAAGATGTGGCAAAGGAACATAAGTTTAAACGAGAAGAGATGCTTGCCAATGCCCCAGAGGTACAG
>DYCW01000348.1 GCA_019417865.1 Ruminococcus sp.
CACTATATAAAGCCATACTCTGTACCATCCTTTCCTTTGCTTACTGCAAAAATGACTTTCTGCCTTCTGTCAAATCCCGCCAAACCGGAGACATATTCCGCAAATAGGATACAACCTCAGGAATCGCCTCCAGCATGTATGCGACTTCTGCCATGGTATTTTCTTCTCCCAGCGACAGACGCAAAGAACCATGTGCAATTTCATGCGGTCTGCCGATCGCAAGCAACACATGAGAAGGATCCAGTGAACCGGACGTGCAGGCAGAACCCGAAGAAGCACAAATCCCCTTCTGATCCAACAGCAGCAATAAGGACTCTCCTTCAATGCCCTCAAAACAGAAGTGTACATTGCTGGGCAAACGATGTACCGAATCCCCATTTAAAACAGAATGGGGAATTTGAGACAAGCCAGCAATCAAACGATCCCGCATTGCTTTACAGTGCCGCATATTTTCCTCCATATGGTCACAAGCTTCCTGCAGGGCAGCAGCCATACCAAGAATAGCAGGGATATTTTCCGTGCCAGCACGCTTACCACGTTCCTGTGCACCGCCAGCAATCAGTGTATGCAGCCGTACCCCTTTCTTCGCATACAATACACCAATCCCCTTTGGTCCATGAAACTTGTGTGCAGAAAGAGAAAGCATATCAATGTTGTCCTGTTTCACAGAAACTGGAATGTGTCCCACTGCCTGTACCGCATCGGTATGAAACAGAATATTATGTTTTCTGCAAACCGTACCAATTTCTGCAATCGGCATCACAGATCCAATTTCATTGTTGGCATACATGACAGAGACCAAACAAGTATCTGGCTGAATCGCTGCTTCTACCTGCTCCGCTGTCACAGTTCCTTTTTGAACATCCAGAAGTGTAACAGAAAACCCTTCTGCTTTCAACTCATCTAAACAATGCAAAATCGCATGGTGCTCAAAGGCAGTGGAAATAATATGCATTTTTCCCTGTCGCTTGCCAATTGCCGCAGCAGAACGCAATGCTTGATTATCTGCTTCACTGCCGCCAGAGGTGAAATAAATTTCCTTCGGATCCGCCTCCAAACAAGCAGCAATCTGCTCCCTTGCCTGCTGTAAAACTACAGCTGCCTCCTGTCCAATGGTGTGCAGACTGGATGGATTTCCATAAATTTCCCAGCCTTTTACCATAGCTGCCATTGCGGTTGCACTCATTTTTGTCGTTGCAGCGTGATCTGCATAAATCATTTCCATCTTCCTCTCACCAATCTGTTCTATCATCCAAAAAATAGTATTTTAACACCAAAACACACTTCCACATTCGTTCATGCAAAGCTTGTGAAAGGCGTATGCACAAAAGCTCTGAAATCTTGCCACTAACAGTTACTGAACCACATCAAAGCCATGCTGCAAGTCTGCCAAAATATCATCAATATGTTCTGTTCCAATGGAAAGTCGAATCGTGTTCGGATGAATCCCGCATTCCAACAGTTCCTCTTCAGAAAGCTGGGAATGTGTGGTGGAGGCCGGATGAATGACAAGGCTCTTCACATCTGCTACATTTGCCAGCAGAGAAAACAGTTCCAAACTCTCCGTAAACTTTTTTGCCTTTTCCGCATCCCCCTTGATGGTGAAGGTGAAAATAGAACCAGCACCATTTGGGAAATAGCGATCATACAGCTCTTTTTCCTTGCCAGTGGCCAAAGACGGATGGTAAACCTGTTCTACCTGCGGATGATGCTTCAAAAATTCTACAACCTTTAAGGCATTTTCTACGTGCCGCTCTACTCGTAAAGACAGGGTTTCCAATCCTTGCAACAGCAGGAAAGAATGGAACGGAGAAAGTGTTGCCCCCTGATCTCGCATCAATGTAGTACGAGCCTTCATAATATAAGCCGCCTTCCCGCAAGCTTCTGTGAAAACAACACCATGATAAGACGGATTCGGCTGACTCAAACCCGGGAATTTATCATTTTGTGTCCAATCAAACCGACCGCTGTCGATGATAATACCACCCATTACGGTACCGTGTCCACCGATAAACTTTGTTGCAGAGTGCACCACAATATCTGCACCATATTCAATCGGACGCAATAAATATGGTGTTGCAAAGGTGCTGTCCACAATCAGCGGGATCCCGTGACGGTGTGCGACCTCTGCAATGGCTTCCAACTCAATAATATCAGAATTTGGGTTGCCAAGTGTCTCTGCATAAATCAACTTTGTATTTTCCTGAATAGCAGCCTCAAAATCTGCCGGATCTTTTGATGTTACAAATGTAGTCTGCAATCCCTGTTCCCGCAGCGTGTTTGCAAACAAATTATGTGTACCACCGTAAAGATTGCTGGCAGAAACAATATGATCGCCTGCAACAGCAATATTTTGCACTGCATAAGTGATCGCAGCAGAACCAGATGCAGTTGCCAGTGCACCAATTCCGCCCTCCAGCTGTGCCATCCGTTCTTCAAATACAGAATTGGTTGGATTCATCAGACGGGTATAGATATTGCCGCTCTCTGTCAATCCAAATCGACCAGCTGCCTGTGCCGAATCCTTGAATACGTAAGAAGTCGTCGCATAAATGGGAACTGCTCTTGCATCTGTTGTCGGATCTGGATGCTCCTGACCTGCATGTACCTGTAATGTTTCAAAATGATATGATTTCATATTCAAAGGCTCCTTCTTCCTTATTCCTATCTGTTTTGTAGGTTAATATGAGTATACACCACTTTTCTGATTTTGTCAACAGGGGAAATCGCTTTTTTGCATATTTTTTCTTTTCTATCAAAATTCCATTAGGAAGGTTCATTTTTTACCGATGATAATACAATTTATTTTTTGTTTTTTAATTCCCATACCAACCATGCTCTTTTGGAATGCACATAGTTTGCCCATTCTCCCTGTAAAAATACATCTATCCGATTTTTAATGCAATTCTTGTCATTTGGGCTGTTTTGCAATTCGCTTTTCAAGGAAATTCCAGTATTTCGGCTCTTCTTCTAAAAAAACCTCTTTGCCGTTCAGCATATAAGCACCGAGCAGATACGATTCTGCTTTCTCAAAATTCCCCATTTCATAGAAACATTCCCCAATCCGCATACAAATAAAAGGGTTATCTAAAGCATTCGGGCATTTTTGTGCTTCTAAAAAAGCATTTAAACCTCTATCGTACTGCTCACTGAAATAATAAGCATCTCCAATTGCAGCAAATAACCATGTAGATGCTTCCCACAAATAAATGGGTTCTGGTAACAACTTCAATGCTTGCTGATATTTTAAAATTGCTTCTTCCAATTTCATTTTCTCCGCCAATTGATCGCCCTGCTCACCCAGTTCTACAATTCGATTGTAAACAGCATCCTGTAATTCCTTTATATCATGATTTCCTTTCTTATACATAAGTATTTTATACTATTATTTTTGATTCAATAAACGATACTGTAATGGCGTACAGTGCATAAACGTATGAAATAATCGGATAAAATAGCTGACATTTTCATAACCGCATTCCAATGCAATCTCCAGCACCGTATGATCCGTTTCCAATAGCAGTTCACAGGCATGCGTCATACGAATCGTATTCAGATAGGCTGTAAAAGTCTGTCCTGTTGCATTGCGGAAGTAGCGGGAAAAGTACTTTTCTGACATATGAAAAGTATTTGCCATACTGGCAAGTGTCAGCGGCTCTGTCAGATGTTGCTTCAAATAAGAAAGCATGCTTTTCAACCGTTCCCGCTGATAACCACTTACATGCAAAGAGACAGGATCCGCTGGAAGCAACAGTCCACCATACAGCAGTTCTGCGGTAAATTGCAGCAGTCCTGCTTTGACCAGCAATTCATAACCAGCTTTCTTTTGCTCAGCGGCTTGTAAAATACGGTGCAAAAGTGGAGAAAGCAATTGCTTTGCAGCAGTATCTGTAATTTGTGTTGGAAAACGCAGCGTATCCTCTATCAGCGGTTTGAGCAGCAACTGTGCCTTATCCGATACGGCAAAAGCAAGGGTATCCACCGAAAAAATAAAAGTGCTGTACGTAAGAGAAATATCATTGGAAGCAATGCGGTGCAGTTCTTCAGAATTGATGCAGAATATATCCTCTGGTTTTGCAGAAAACGTCTCATTTCCAATTGTTACTTCACAGCTCCCGGCGTGTATTTGCATGATCTCAGTTTTTTTGTGCCAGTGCAGCGGTACAAAAAAGTCTGTGGTATCCGATTTTGTACAGAAACAAGCAAACGGAAATGCAGGTGTGCCATGTTGACGGTTTTCTAAAAGATGTTGTTTTTCCATAAGAGCCTCCTCAGTAAAAAATCCGCTGTCTCAAAAAAGAAGTAGAAAAAGTGCAATTTTTTGCGGATATCGTGTGAGATTTTGTGGCATATTAACGATATAATAAAACTGTAATCAAAATACAGGAGGAATCCAAAATGAAATTTCCAAATCAGTTTATATGGGGAACTGCTTCAGCAGCATATCAAATAGAAGGGGCTTATCAGGAAGACGGCAAAGGGGCAAACATCTGGGATGCCTATTGTCAGGAGAGCGGGCATATTGCCCACGGGGAAAACGGAAATGTAGCATGTGACCACTATCACCGCTTTCGGGAAGATGTCAAGATGATGCAGGAAATGGGCGTCAAGTACTACCGTTTCTCCATCAACTGGACACGGATTCTGCCAAATGGAACAGGGACAGTCAACGAAAAGGGCATACAGTTTTATTCTGATCTGGTGGATGCCCTACTGGAAAGTGGTATTACGCCAATGATTACCCTATTCCACTGGGATTATCCATACGCTCTGCATCAACGTGGTGGCTGGCTGAATCCAGCGTCATCAGATTGGTTCGCAAACTATGCAAAAATTGTAGTCGACGCCCTTTCTGACCGTGTCACCTACTGGATGACCATCAACGAACCACAAGTATTCATCGGCTGCGGTTATGCCATTGGCAAGTTTGCCCCGTTTCAGAAACTTCCAGTAAGAGATCTCGCACAAATGACACACAATGTTCTGCTGGCACATGGCAAGGCAGTTCAAATCATTCGGAAGTTTGCAAAACAATCACCACAGGTTGGTTTTGCCTTCTCTACGCCATGTACAACACCGACAGAGGATTCTCCACTTGCGATCGAAATTGCACGGCAAAAAAGCTTTTCCTTTACACGGGAACGCTTTGCATTTGAGACAGCTTGGTGGGCAGACCCCATTTTCTTTGGCGATTATCCACAGGATGCCTACAGTATTTTAAAGTCCGATATGCCGCACATACAAGAAGGCGATATGGAATGGATTTCTCAGCCGATTGACTTCTACGGCGTGAATATCTATTATAGCCAAGCAGAAGAAAATCCAAATGCCTATGTAGAAAATGACTATATCGGTTGCCCAAGAACCCAAATGGGCTGGCCAGTGACACCGGAAGCACTCTATTGGGGACCAAAGTTCCTGTATGAACGATATGGCAAGCCAATTTTGATCAGTGAAAATGGCATGGCAGGACATGACTGGGTACAGTTGGACGGCAAGGTACACGATCCGGCACGAATTGACTATATGAAACGATACCTGCGGGAACTGCATCGAGCAATCGAAGATGGCACAGATGTGATGGGCTATCTGTACTGGTCAATCATGGACAATTTTGAGTGGGCAGACGGCTATGATAAGCGGTTCGGTCTGGTCCATGTGGATTATCAGACACAAGAACGTACCATCAAGGATTCTGGATATTTCTACCAGACCGTAATAGAAACAAATGGAGAAACTGTTTTTTCTAATACCTGAAGGAGGTAAAACGGAATGACAACCGAAAGAAAAAATCCAGCATGGCTGGAGCAGGCTGTATTTTATGAAATCTATCCGCAAAGCTATCAGGATACCAACGCAGACGGCATTGGTGACCTACAGGGTATCATTGACCGGCTGTCATACATTCAAGAACTGGGCTGCAATGCCATCTGGATGAATCCATGCTTTGTTTCGCCGTTCTATGATGCTGGTTATGATATTGCGGATTACAAGAAAGTGGCACCACGTTATGGTACCAATGCAGACCTAAAGCGACTGTTTGAGGAAGTACACAAACGTGGGATGCACCTCATTCTGGATTTGGTGCCAGGACACACTTCCATTGAACATCCCTGGTTTAAGGAAGCCCTGAAACCAGAACACAATGCACTCTCTGACCGCTATATCTGGACAGATTCCGTATGGGAAGACCCGAAGGGTGTTGCAAACATCACTGGTTCTGTTTCCGGTTTGTCTGACCGTGACGGTGCCTGTGCAACTAACTTTTACACCATCCAGCCAGCATTAAATTACGGCTTTGCCAATCCAACCAAACCGTGGATGCAGGGGGTCAACGACGAAGGTCCAATGGCAACCAGAGCTGCCATCAAGGATATCATGCGGTTCTGGCTGGAAATGGGCTGTGATGGGTTCCGTGTGGATATGGCACACTCTCTAGTGAAAGCAGACGAAGACGGACAGGCAACTATCGCCCTCTGGCAGGATTTCCGTGCCTTTTTGGATACAGAATTCCCGAATGCTGTGATCATTTCCGAATGGGGACAACCCGATAAATCCCTGTTGGGAGGATTCCATATGGACTTCCTGCTGCATTTCGGACCTTCTCATTATAACGATCTGTTTCGGGTAGAGGAACCATTTTTCTCTCAAAGAGGCAAAGGTGATGTTTCTGCTTTTGTCAAAAAATATTTGGACAGCTATCAAAAAACGCAGGGAAAAGGTTTAATCTGCATTCCATCTGGCAATCACGACATGTCCCGTATTTCAGAACGATTGAATGAGGAGGAAATCAAGCTGGCATTTGTGTTCCTGTTGACCATGCCGGGCGTACCATTTATCTACTATGGCGATGAAATCGGCATGCGGCATTTGGCAGGTACACCATCTGTAGAAGGTGGTTTTGAGCGGACAGCCTCTCGTTCTCCGATGCAGTGGGATCATACAGTCAATGCAGGTTTCTCCAGTGCCGACCCGGAACGGCTGTACATTCCAATTGATCCAGATTCAAACCGTCCGACCGCGGAAAAAGCATTACAGGACAGCAATTCCATTTATCATGAAATTCAGCAGCTGATTGCACTGCGGCGTGCAGTACCAGCACTTTGCAGCAGCGGTGCGATTACATTCCAGTATGCAGAAGAAAACCAGTATCCGTTGGTTTACCGTCGAACAAAGGGAACGGAAGAGATTGTCATTGCACTCAACCCGTCTGGAAACGCCGTTTCCTGTAAAATTGATTCCGCTGACCCGATGGAAACGTTGTATCAGCGTGGCGGTGCTGTAACCTTGCAAAATGGGCAATTGGAGATGGAGGCTGCCAGTGCAGTCATTCTGCGGATTACAAAATAACTGCTGATCCAATTTGAATTTGCTCTTTGTTAGAGGTCGGCAATAAAGAATTTTTATCATATAAATCGAAAGGTTGCTGTGACAAAGAGTATCCATGCTCTCTGCGAAGCAGCCTTTCTCTTTTTATTGCTTTCGTATAGACTCATGTAATGAAATGTATCATTCATACATTAACA
>DYCW01000349.1 GCA_019417865.1 Ruminococcus sp.
CAGCACATCACTAAATGTAATACGTTCATAGCGAACGGCATCGGTATATTTGTGCGGATCCTTGTCATATACGCCGTCCACCATCGTTGCCTTCAGCAGAATATCCGCCTCAATTTCCACAGCACGCAAGGTAGCTGCGGTATCTGTAGAGAAGAATGGGCTTCCAGTTCCGCATCCGAAAATAACGACTCTGCCTTTTTTCAAATGGCTGATTGCCTTGTTACGGATGTAAGGTTCTGCAATTTGCTGCATATTGATTGCAGTCTGTACCCGCACATCTACGCCCAATGCTTCCATTGCATCTGCCACTGCAAGAGCATTCATTGTAGTTGCAAGCATACCGATATGGTCCGCACGAGTACGATCCATACTCCCGGAAGAACGTCCCCGCCAGAAATTACCGCCGCCAACCACAATGCCGATTTCTGCACCCGCATCCACACATTTTTTAATACTGGTACAGATCTCGTTGATGACCGTAAAGTCCAGACCTGTTTTCTTGGTACCGGCAAGTGCCTCACCGCTCAATTTCAGAACCACTCGCTTATACTTCAATTCCATCGGATTTTCATTCCTTTCTTTCTGCTGCTTTCGTCCTGTCTGAATCGCATACAAAAACCTGTATGTGCTTCTAATTCTATTTTACACGATTTTTCTCAAAATGTAAAGCCGTTTTTTGCAAAATTCACAAAAAAATGGGGGCATAGATGCTATGCCCCCACCACGATTTCCATTACTTAATCATGCTTGCAATTTCTTCTGCAAAATTATCCGCTTTCTTTTCGATTCCTTCGCCACGTTCAAAGCATACATAACCTGTAATTTCGATGGTTGTGCCGGCAGCCTTTGCAACACTGTCAACATACTGCTTTACATTCATAGAGCCATCCTTTACAAAGGTCTGCTCCAACAGGCAGTTTTCGGAATAGTACTTGCCAACTTTGCCCTCTGCAATTTTTGCACGAACCTGTTCCGGCTTGTTTGCCATCTTCGGATCTTCTGCCATTTGTGCCAGAACAACGGTTTTTTCCTGCTCCAAGACAGCAGCTGGAACAGCCTTCCGATTCAGGTAAGACGGTCTCATTGCTGCAATTTGTAGTGCACAATCCTTTGCAGCTGTCAAAACTGCTTCGGTTGCACCTGCCGGAGAAGCAGCCTGCACCAATACGCCGATCTTTCCGCCGCCGTGGATATACGGAACCAGAATGCCTTCCAGTCTGGTGAACCGACGAATCTGCAGGTTTTCCCGAATCTTCAGGAACAGTTCCTGCAATGCTTCATCCACTGTTGCGGTACCGCCGGCAACTACAGTGCTCTTCAGTGCCTCCACATCAGCCGGATTCTTTTCAATGATGGTATCTGCAACAGTATTTACAAATGCCTTGAACTCATCGGTGTTTGCAACGAAGTCTGTTTCTGAGTTTACCTCTACTACGCAGCCAACGGTATTGTCCGCATTGACCTTTGCCACTACCATGCCTTCTGCTGCTACTCTGCCAGCCTTCTTCGCCTGTGTTGCCAGACCCTTTTCCCGCAGGATGAGCATTGCCTTTTCTACATCGCCATCTGCCTCTGTCAGTGCCTTCTTGCAGTCCATCATCCCAACGCCGGTATTCTTACGCAGTTCATTGACATCTTTTGCAGTAAAATTTGCCATTGGTGTTTCCTCCTATATTTTAGATTTTCTCGTTCGTTTTATCTTTTCTGAAAAACAACCCGAACAGGAAACGTTGCTGATTCGGGTTGTTCATTTACAGTATTCTCTGCTTATTCAGCAGCTGCCTCTGTTGCTTCTGCTTCCTCTACAGCTTCTTCTGTAGCTGCAGCTTCTGCGTCAGCACCCTGTCTACCTTCAATAATAGCATCTGCCATCACGCCAGCAATCAGCTTCACAGCACGAATTGCATCGTCGTTACCCGGAATGACATAATCAATTTCGTCTGGATCGCAGTTGGTGTCTACGATTGCAACGATCGGAATATTCAGCTTCTTTGCTTCTGCAACGGCAATCCGTTCTTTTCTCGGATCGACAATGAAGAGAGCACCCGGCAGCTTCTTCATATCCTTGATACCACCCAAGAACTTTTCAAGCTTTTCAATTTCCAGCTGGAGCTTGCTGACTTCCTTCTTCGGCAACAGGTCAAATGTGCCGTCTGTTTCCATTTCGTGCAGCTGTTCCAATCTCTTAATTCTTCTCTGAATGGTAGTGAAATTGGTCATCATACCGCCTAGCCAACGTGCATTGACATAATACGCACCAGCTCTCTGTGCTTCTTCCTTAATGGAATCGCCAGCCTGCTTCTTTGTGCCGACAAACAGAACAGATTCGCCCTGTGCTGCCAGATCACGAACAAACATATAAGCCTCATCCAGCTTCTTCACCGTTTTCTGCAGATCGATAATGTAGATACCGTTCCGCTCTGTAAAGATATACGGTGCCATTTTTGGATTCCATCTTCTGGTCTGGTGACCAAAGTGTACGCCAGCTTCCAAGAGCTGTTTCATTGATACTACGCCCATTGTGTAGTCCTCCTAAATAATTCGGTTTTTTCCTCCGCCTGTCCGATCCTGTAAAAACGACTTTGTGAAACAAAGCAC
>DYCW01000035.1:0-11336 GCA_019417865.1 Ruminococcus sp.
GATTTTGTAAATTTGTTGATGGAACTGCGGCGGATTATTACGGTTGTGTGCAGTGTCATTATTGTTGCACTCATCATTATCTCCGTTGTCATTATTGCAAATACCACAAAAGCAAGTGTGTTTGCAAGACGTTCTGAGATTCAGATTATGAAATATGTCGGTGCGACCAATGCATTCATTCGGATTCCTTTTTTCGTAGAGGGCATGGTGACAGGATTTTTTGCCGGCTGTGTGGCATTTTTGATCACATGGGTCAGCTATGATTCTCTTGCCAATCTTTTGACGCAGCAGACGGATATTGTTTCTGTCATCGGCAGAAGCAGTATTATGTCGTTCGGACAAGTTGCCGGAGTCGTTGTGGTTGCCGATATCGGCATTGGTGTACTGTTTGGTGCACTGGGCAGCGTCTTGTCTATGAGAAAACATCTGAATGTCTAAAAGGAGGAAACAGTATATGATGCGTTTAAAATGGATGAAGCGATTCCTATCTGTTGTACTTTGCGGTGCAATTTTGACAGCTGGTGTTTATAGCGGTGTCAGTGTGACATCGATTCCGGTTTCGGCGATGACATTGGCAGAATTGCAGAGCGAAAAACAAGCAAATGCAGATAAGATTGCACAAAAGCAAAAGGAATTGGAAAGCCTGGGCAGCGATAAGCAGGAACAGGCTGACTTCCAGAAAGCACTGGAAGAGAAAATTGCTTTGCAGCAGTCCAATTTGCAGATTGTCGATGAGGAATTGACTCGTCTGGAAGACGCAATTACCGACAAAGAACAGGAAATTTGCGATTTAAAGAATGAGATTGCAGCACTGGATGTAGAAATTGCAGACGGTCTGGAAGCATTTAAGCAGCGGCTGCGTGCAATGTATGTACAGGGCAATGACAGCCTTGCATCGGCACTGGTTGGTTCCACAGACTTCTATGATTTGCTTTCCAAGTATGATCTTATGTCCAGAATTGCCAAGCATGATAATGAGTTGGTTTCTGATTTGAAGAATAAGCTGGAAACCTGCGAAGAAAAACAGCAGGCTTTAGAAGATGAGAAGAATGCCCTGGCAGAACAGAAGTCTTCTGAAAAGCAGAAAAAAGAAGAATTTGCAACCGCATTGCGGCAGTTGCAGGATGATTATGCAATGTCTACTGACGAAGCAGTTCGACTGGCATCGGAAGAAGCTTCCTTACATGCAGATATTAAATCATTGGAAGCAGACAATGCAGCAAAAGATGCGGAATCAGAACAGATTCAGGTTGCAATCCGCAAAGCACAGGAGGCTGTCCGTGTAACCGCAACGACAACTACTACAACTACCATGACGACTACAACGACAACCACAACTACTACGGTTGCAGATGCTGCCGATGTGGATGATGATGTGGAGATTACCACAACCTCTACAACGACAACTGCTACAGAATGGGCAGAGGAAGAGGAAGATGTGTGGGAGGAAACGACGGTTGCTACCACTGTCACAGAGCCAGAAGCAGAAGTAACGACTGCACCGTATGAAGAGGAGACAACAGAAGCTGTCACCACTACAACCACTACGACAGAAATCGTAGAGACGGAGCCGGAGACAGAAGCAACGACAACCACGACTACCACAGTTGCAACCACTGCACCAACGACAGCTGCACCGACCACTACGACCACGGTGGCAACGACTGCAGCACCGTATAATGAGTCGCAGTTTGCATGGCCGGTGCCGGGCTTCTACTATATCTCCAGCGGTTATGGTGAACGTTGGGGCAGCAACCACGGCGGAATTGATATCGCTGGTGGCGGTATTAGTGGGGCACCAGTCGTAGCGTCCAGAAGTGGTACGGTTATCTATGTCAGCAATGGTTGCAGCCATAACTATGGAAAGGATTCCAGTTGTGGATGCGGTGGTGGTTATGGTAATTACTGCATCATTGAGCATGACGGTACATACTCCACTGTATATGGGCATATGGCATCTGTGAATGTGTCTTATGGACAGCAGGTCAGCCAAGGTGATGTGATCGGTTACGTTGGTTCAACTGGTTGGTCTACAGGTTACCATTTGCACTTTGAAATTCGTGTAAACGGCAGCCGTGTGGATCCGAGCGGTTATCTGTACTAATTAGAAGATGACATAAAACGGTTATTTTGGAATAGAATATGATATCAGGGCAGAGCAGGGGGACTGAAACCAGTCGTTCTGCTCTGTTTTTTAGAAAGGAATGAGATTGCAATGCAGTGGAACATCTTTTGGAAACGACTGCTGATCGGCGTACTGCTTGCGTTTGCAGTGTTTATGAGTCTATTGGCATATCGTTTGGGAGCGGCATTAAAGGCGACACAGACTGCCTTGGGGGACTGCGAACGGTTGGAAGATCTGCAGCAAGTTGTGGAGTCGGATTATTATGAAAAAGTGGATACGGAGACGCTGATGGATGGTGCCTTGAAAGGCTATGTGAGTGCATTGGAAGACCCGTATTCCGGTTACTTGACGCCAGGAGAATATCAGCAGTGGCAGAGCAATGAGGCAGGTGTTTCCGTCGGCATTGGTGTTACGGTTACGTTGACAGAGGATGGCAGCGGTTTGCAAATTGTTTCTGTGGAAGATCCATCACCGGCAAAGCTGGCGGGTTTGCAAGTAGATGATGTCATTACTGGTGTAGATGGTGAGACCGTTGCCGATCTTGGCTACCAGGAGGCAGTGAATCGTGTGCGTGGCGAGGTAGATACCAGTGTAGAATTAACTGTGCAGCGTGGTGAAACGGAATGGAAGAAGACCGTGCAGCGAAAGGAAATAGAGGTTGTTTCCGCCTATGGCGTGATGCTGGAAAACCAGATTGGCTATATTCGGATTGCATCGTTTAAGGAAAATACGGTGGAGCAGTTTCAGACAGCCTTGCAAAACTTGTTGAAAAACGGTGCGAAAGCACTGGTATTTGATGTGCGAGAGGATGGCGGCGGACTGGTTGCTGCACTGGAAAAAATTGTAGATCCATTATTACCGGAGGGCGATATTGCAACAGCGACGTATAACAACGGGGAAACAAAGCTCTTGGTGCATTCAGATGCAAATGAATTGCAGCTGCCCATGATGGTACTGGTGAATGGAAATACAGCAAGTGCCGCAGAACTGTTTACTGCTTCTTTAAAGGATTTCGGCAAAGCTGAAGTCATTGGAGAGCAGACATTTGGCAAGGGGATTATGCAGAATACCGTAGAAATGAAGGACGGCGGTGCGGTCACACTGACGGTTGCTACCTATCAGACCACACGAGGAGAATGCTATCATGGTGTTGGCATTACGCCGGATGTGGTCATCAAAGAAGACTACGAAACCATTGATTTTGACCATCCCAATCCAGATAATGATGCACAGCTGAAACAGGCAATGGAACTGCTGGAAAAGAAAATGCATTGAGGTGCGTATAGGCTGTAAAGTATGCTTGCTTTTTACATGCAAAAACGTTTGCAATTTGCACACAAAAATGCTTGCAAAATATGAGGCAATCTGTATGATATTGCAGATTGCCTCTTTTTTGAACAAATTGTAAATCATAGAGAAACCCCATTGACAAAACTGTATCTACCGTGTATACTGTATATACACGGTAGATAAGGAGGGATGAACATGCAGCTGATGATTCGCAATAATATCGCTACACCGATTTACCAGCAAATTTATCAGCAGATCAAAGAACAAATTATCAATGATACATTGACAGAAGATACCATGTTGCCGTCTATCCGCAGTCTGGCGAAGGAATTACGCATCAGCATTATTACTACAAAACGAGCATATGAGGAACTGGAACGGGATGGCTTTGTCTATACCATTGCTGGAAAAGGCGTATTTGTTGCAAGAAAAAATACGGAAGTTCTGCGGGAAGAATGGCTGCGGCAAATTGAGGAGCACGTGGAAGCCATTGCAACGCTGGCGAAAGGCTGCGGTCTTTCCAAGGCAGATTTACAGGAAATGCTGGATATGATTTTTGAGGAGGAACCATCATGCAATACGCAATCGAACTGACAGACTTGTGCAAACAATATCCGAAGTTTCAACTGGAACATGTGAGTTTTACCCTGCCAATGGGCTATGTCATGGGATTTATCGGAGAAAACGGTGCAGGAAAAACAACCGTAATGAAATCCATGCTGCATTTGGTACATCCGGACAGTGGTCAGATTTTGCTGCTGGGGCAGGATGCCAGCAAGGAAAATGCAGACTTGAAACAAAAAATCGGTGTGGTATTGGATACTGCTAATTTTCCACAGAGTTTCCACACCAGCGATGTCAATCAGATGTTGAAACGAATTTATACCAACTGGGATACTGATTTATACTGGAAATATATAGAACGATTTCAACTGCCGGAGAAGAAAAAATTTAAGGAATTTTCTATGGGCATGAAGAAAAAACTGGCTGTTGCCGCAGCTCTTTCTCATCACCCTACATTGCTGATTTTGGATGAAGTGACTGCCGGATTGGATCCGATGGTACGGGAAGAGATTCTGGACGTATTCCGGGAGTTTGTCAGCGATGGGGAACACGCTGTACTGATTTCTTCCCATATTATTAGCGATTTGGAAAAAATCTGTGACTATGTGACGTTCTTACATCAGGGGAAGTTGTTATTCAGCATGGAACGGGATACTTTGCTGGATACTTACTGTATGGTACAATGCAGTGCAGAAGCAGCAAAGAGCTTGCCAAAGGAAGCGATTTGCGGCAAACGGGATACACCATATCATATAGAACTACTCTGTAAACGAGAGCTGTTGCCGCCTTCCATACAGGCAGAACCGGTTGGCATTGAGGACATCATGATCTTTCTGACCAAATATGCAGGAGGAAGTGCAAAATGAGTACACTGCTCTGGTATCGCTTTCGGGTTCTCTGGAAACAGTTCAAAGCATTGGTTTGGGTGCTGCTGATTACAGCGGCAGTCGTGTTGGCGGTAGGAATCGTTTGCACGGCTACAAACGACATAACTATCGATCACTTTTATTTTGGCTTTGCCGTTGGGTTCCTTTCCATCTATTCCGCTATGATTCCTATTTTTATGCTGCAAACAGAAGAACAGGAAAAGAATGCTGACCTGTTACTGATACTTCCCGTTACACGGAAACAAACTGTACTGGTCAACTATATTGTCACATGGATTTGTGCAGTTGTGGCTGGTGCTTATACCTTACTGTTATCAGCCGTTCTGCAAAATGGAATGGAAATGGTGCTGTTTTCTGTTGGCATTATTTTGTTGATCAATACGATTTATATACCGCTTTCTATTTGGTTGGGGGCACAACGTTCTGCCATTATTTTTTTTATCCTCAGTGCATTGATTGGCATTGGTGGTTCAGAATTGGGAGGACAATTGGGAAAAAGTTTGCAGATATCGTCTGTTTCGGGCTGCGTTCTTATTGCCATTGCAGCCACAGTTCTTGTGATTCTGCATATCGTTTCGATCAGTATCAGTATCTTACAATATCAGAAAAAAGATTTTTAAGGAGAAATGAGTTATGTTTGGTCTAATCTGGAAAGATTTTAAGATGTTACGCATGCAATTTGTCATGCTGAGTGCTATTTTTGCTTTTTTTCTGATTGTTGCGATTCGCAGCGGAAATGATTCGTTCCCACTGAACTTTATGACGATGCTGCCTACTTTTTTTACATTGCTTCCCTGTTCTGCACTGGCACAGGAACAACAGGAAAACACACTGCCATGGCTATTTTCTCTGCCTTGCAGCCGGAAGCAAATGGTGTTAGAAAAATATATTCTGCTGGTGATCTCTTCTGTGCTGACATGTGGATGTTGCAATGCCGTTCTGTTGTGGCTGACGAAGGATGTCACATGTCTGGGGAATTGTCTGTTTTTCGTTTTGTGCGGGATGATCGTGCAGTGTATTCTGTTACCGTTATATTATAAAATTGGTTATCAAAAGGGAAAAATTATTTTTATGATTCTTTGTGGTGTATTTGGCGGTGTGATTGGCTTTTTAAGTGGTGCTGAAATTGGCATACCAAATGTGAATGGAATTGCTTTGGTTGGTATTTTTGCAGCTGTATTGCTGATACTGCCCATTTCGATTTTCTGTTCTACAAAATTCATGGAAAAAAAGGAGTATTAAGGTGAAGTTATGGAACAAAATTTGAAAAAAACGTTACGCAAAGCGTCAAATGTGAACTCGCTTTTGCTGATATTATTTTATGCATTGGTATTCAGTGGTGCATTTGTGATACAGTTACTTCTTCCACAGATTATGGATGAAACCGGAACATATTACACAGCGTGCTATCAGATTTGTATCTTTCTCTTTCAATATGTCATCATTGTCCCCTTGTTGCTATTGATTTTTCGTGCAGTTCTTGGGAAAAAAATCGGCTGGAAACTGAAGGACAGCTACTGTAAACCACAGGCAACCGCCGGTCAATTGATACGCTGGTGTCTGATTGCGTTGGGTTTGATTTATGCAGCCACTTTTTTCAGCAACATATTTTTCAATATCATCCAAATGCTGACTGGTATGCAACTACATGCCCCTTCTATGGTAGCGGAACAAAACTGGCTCGGCTATCTCTCTAACTTCCTTGCATTTGCAATTTTAGCCCCCATTTTTGAAGAAATGCTGTTCCGTGCAACGCTGTTCCGCAACACCGAACGGTTTGGCGGATGGTTTGCAGTGATTATGACTGGTGTTTTCTTTGGATTGTGGCACGGTAACTATGCACAGATTATTTATGCAGCGGTGTTAGGCATTTGTGTAGCATTTTTGACTGCAAAGACGCATTCGGTTTTGCCTGGCATGGCTGTACATTTCATCATGAATTTGATTGGTGCGATACAGTCTATTGCATACAGCGGAATTGACATCAACAATTCCGATTATATGGATTCCTCCTATTTGATGGAGCACATTGGAAATTTTGCGGTGATTGGTATCATGGTAATGGTCGTAATGGGATTGCTTCTGACAGGGATGATTCTGTTTATTATCGAGCTGGTAAAGCATCAGGAAACCTTCCGGTTGGAAAATACCGTTCCGCAGGTGAGCGGTGGAAAAAAGGCGTTGGTTTATCTGACAGCACCTGTCACTGTGATTTGTGTAGTGGGATTGCTTGCGATAACGATTTTGAATGCCATTGGATCATAGTTGCAATTTATCATAAAAGCAACAAAAAGACGGTTTGTTTATGGAAAACAGACCGTCTTTTTTGTCTATCCAGCACAATAGGACATCATCGCTGAATATTTTTCACTTTATACCCAGCTTCTTGAATTGCCTGTCGAATAGCTGTATCGGAAACAGTTCCTTTCAGATAGGCACGGTTTTCTGACAGTACAACACGGACACTTTCTACGTCATTCAAAGCCTGTAACGCCTTTGTAACAGCAGATACACAGTGTTCGCACATCATCCCTTTAATCTGTACAATGATTTCTCCATTGGCAGGGGTTTGTGCTTTCGATGCAGCAGATGCGTTTTTCTTACCAAATGGACGGAACCGCCGCAGCCGCAATGCATTACCTACAACGAAGATTGAACTGAAGCTCATAGCAGCTGCACCAAACATGGGATTCAGTTCCCAGCCCAAAATAGGATAGAAGACACCGGCAGCAATCGGAATACCG
Organism: Ruminococcus sp.; assembly: GCA_019417865.1. Lineage (GTDB taxonomy): Bacteria > Bacillota > Clostridia > Oscillospirales > Ruminococcaceae > Ruminococcus_C. The sequence continues at coordinate 7,611 of DYCW01000035.1, forward strand.
ATGAGATTATAGATAAATGCCCAAAATAGATTTTGCTTAATGTTGCGAATGGTGGCACGGCTCAACTGAATCGCAGTGACAGCATCTTGTAGATCATTTCGCATCAGTACAATATCCGCAGAAGCAATAGCAGCATCCGTTCCGGCTCCAATCGCAATACCGACATCCGCCTGTGCCAGTGCAGGTGCGTCATTGATACCGTCACCAATCATGGCTGTTTTTTTGCCGTTTGCCTGTAGTTGTTTTACCTGCATTGCCTTGTCCTGCGGCAAAACTTCTGCAATAACATGTTGAATGCCAGCTTGTTTTGCAATGGCTTCTGCGGTCAGCTGGTTGTCGCCCGTCAATAAAATCACGTCTAAGTCTATTTTCTGCATGGCAGCAACCGCTGTACGACTGGTTTGCCGAATGGGGTCGGCTGCGGTCAGGATACCAAGCAGTTTTCCATTTGCAGCAAAGTAAAGGGGTGTTTTACCGTCTTTTGCAAATGCATCGGATTTAGCGGATTCTGGAAGAGAAATGCCGTTTTCCTGCATCATTTTGCGGTTGCCGCCAAGACAGGGTATGCCATTGACGATACCGGAAACCCCTTGTCCGGCAACTTGTGTGAATTGTTCCACAGCTTGCAACGGTACCGTGTTTGTTTTACAGTGGGTGACAATGGCAGCGGCAAGTGGATGTTCGGAGGGTTGTTCCAGTGCATAGGCAACGGATAGCAGTTGGTCAGCAGAAACATTTTCCTCCGGCAGAACATCCATAACTGTTGGCACGCCCTCTGTCAGCGTACCGGTCTTGTCTAGTACTACAGTTTTCACATTGTGTGCCGTTTCCAGACTTTCTGCTGATTTTATCAGAACGCCATTCTTTGCTCCCTGTCCTGTTCCGACCATAATTGCTGTCGGTGTGGCAAGTCCCAGTGCACACGGGCAGGAGATGACCAGCACGGAGACGGCGGCTTTCAGTGCCATGCCGAAGGGATTTCCCGTAAGCAGCCAGACGATCAGAGTGACAATGGCAATGCCAATGACAACTGGTACAAATATACCACTGATTTTATCTGCCAGACGGGCGATGGGGGCTTTGGAACTGCCGGCTTCTTCTACCAATTTTATAATTTGGGAAAGGGTTGTATCCGCACCGACTTGTTCGGCACGGTATTCCAGATAGCCGGAACGGCAGACTGTCGCACTGAGAATGCGGTCCCCTGTCTGCTTTTCGACGGGCAGACTTTCTCCAGTCAGAGCCGATTCATCTACAGAACCTTGTCCGGTGAGTACTGTACCGTCAGCTGGAATGGCAGCACCGGTTTTTACTAAAATCGTATCGCCTACCTGAATGGAAGCGGTTGGAATTTCCTGTTCGATGCCATCTCGCCGCACCAAAGCCGTTTGTGGGGTCAGTTTGACCAGCGAAGAAATGGCGTCCGTTGTTTTTGCTTTAGAACGAGCTTCTAAAAATTTACCAAGAGAAATCAGCGTTAAAATCATGCCCGCTGATTCATAATAAAGTTGATTCATGTGGCTATGTGCGGCGTCCATGTCCATTTGTCCCATATCATAGGCAATGGCGAAGGTTGCATAAAGACTATAGCAGAACGAAGCCGCCGAACCAAGTGCGATTAGGGTATCCATTGTTGGTGCCCGATGAAGCAGTGTTGTTGTTCCTTTGATAAAATATTTTCGGTTGAGAAAGAGAATGGGAATCACTAAAATCAGTTCGATTAAGGCAATCAGCATCATACTGCTATGTCCTTTTAGAAAAGACGGGAGTGGAAACCCAATCATATGTCCCATGCCAATATAGAACAGCGGTATTAAAAAGACAATTGACCAGATAAGCCGGTTTCGTTCCGCATGATGCGAGGCAATGGGCGTATTGGCAGTGGGTGTACTTTCCGTCTGTAGGGGCATTGCTCCGTAACCGGCTTTTTTGACCGCAGAAAAAATAGCTTCTGGTGTCACTGTTGTTTCGTCAAATTCCACTGTCATATTGTTTTGCAGTAGGTTGACTTGTACAGATTGCACACCGTTCACTGCGGCAACTGCTTTTTGTACATGGGCACTACATGCACTGCATGTCATGCCTGTGACGGAATAACGTTCTTTTTTCATAACAAAACCTCCGTTTTTGGATTTTGGCTGAGGACAACAGCTTATTTCATCAGCTTTTGCAGAGTGGCTACCAATTCTTCAATGACCTCGTCATTTCCATTTCGGATGTCCTGTGCAACACAAGTGCGAATATGCTGTGCCAGCAGCTCTCGATTAAATGCATGGAGGGCAGCGTTGACGGCGGCGACCTGTACCAGAATATCTGGACAGTATACATTTTTTTCGACCATGCCACGAATCCCTCGAATTTGTCCCTCAATGCGGTTCAGTCTGTGGAGAAGTTTTGTATATTCTTCCTCTGACCGTATTTTTTGCTTGTGACAGCAGGGACATGTTTCTTTTGCATCCTTTTCCATTGTATCTGCCTCCTTTCTGGTGATATTCTCATTATATACCCTATGGGGGTATTTGTCAAGTGGTTTGCAGCAAGAATCACGGAAATCCATGTTTGAATCATCCGGAAGCCTGTTCCAATTCGTTCCCTTTGCAGGCGACAGCTGTCCCCTGCCAATCCGCTTGACCATAGTTGCCTGCGGCGTAGTATGAACTTCATCATTTAAAATGGATTTGCTTGAGCAGGAATATGCAGAAGATTTTTCGGAAAAATTGTAAATAAGGGTTGTTTGTTTTTTTCAGCTGTGCTATACTATTCTTGTAAAAAAAGAAAAGAGGTTGAAAATATATGGTGAAATTGATTGCGACGGATATGGATGGGACTCTTTTGGACGACAAAAAAAGACTGCCGGCAGAATTTCCCCAGCTTTTAAAAGTTCTTACAGAAAGGAAGGTTGCCTTTGCTGTTGCAAGTGGTCGGTCTTATCCGGCTTTGCAGACACTTTTTCAGGAAAAAACGGATTCGCTGCTGTTGATCTGTGACAATGGAGCCCATGTCCGCATTCCAGGGCATTCACCTGTTTATCAGTGTATGCCGTTTTCTGTTGTACATGCTGTACTGGATATCTGCCAGCAGTTGCCCAATGCAGTGCCAGTACTATGTGGGATTGCGGGTATCTATTATCCAAATACAGCAAAAGCACAATTTCAAAAAGAAATTTCCAACTTCTATGTACAATTTACAGATGCCCCCTATCCGACTCTGTATCAGATTACGGATCCCATTATTAAAATTGCACTTTGTGCAATGGACGGACCGGAAAACGTTCTGTATCCGGTTTTAAAACGTGAATTTGGCAGCGATTATGAAATTGTGATTTCCGGCAATGTCTGGATGGATATGATGTGCAAAGGTGTCAGCAAGGGAAATGCGGTTGCAAAATTACAGCAAATGCTGCATGTGACACCAGCGGAAACCATGGTATTCGGTGACTATCAAAATGATGTCTCCATGTTTTCACAGGCATATTACAGTTATGCCATGGCACAGGCAAGCGAAACGGTAAAACAGCATGCTCGCTTTGTTGCACCAGCCAACACAGAAAATGGCGTAGTGCGAACCATTTGTGATGTACTGCACTTACCGGATTGATAAAAATAGAAAAGGAATTTATGACATGAAAAAAATTGTGCAGCTGGGAGCCGCTGTTATGCTGATGATTTGCAGCTGGTTTTATAGCGGAAATACAGCATCAGTTTATGCAGAAGAAATGCTGCAAAC
>DYCW01000035.1:11346-23470 GCA_019417865.1 Ruminococcus sp.
CAGAAGACGGCATTTATTATGAAATTACAGAACAGAATACCATTCGGATTATTGGTGCAAAATCGTCCCTTGCTGAAATGCAGATTCCATCTGAAATTGACGGCATTCCCGTCACACAGATTGGAGATTATGCATTTTTGGATCATACCCGTCTGCGTTCTATCGTTCTTCCGGATTCTTTGCAGGAAATTGGAAACTATGCTTTTTTGGATTGCAGCCGCTTGGAATCCATACAAATTCCAGCTACTTTACAGAATGTGGGGTGGGGAATTTTATCCGATACCCCCTGGCTAACGGAACAGGAGGAGGAATATGTCATCATCGGCAATCAGATTTTGATTGCGTATAAAGGCACTTCAGAGCATGTTGTGATTCCGGAGGGCGTGCGTGTAATAGCCGGCTTTACATTTGAGAAGAATATGACCATACAGTCTGTGCAACTGCCGGATTCTTTGACTTCTCTGAATGCCTATGCCTTTGCGGGCTGCCGGAATTTGCAGACAGTACAGTTACCGTTTGGTTTACAGTGGATTGGAGACAATGCTTTTTTTGAGTGCAAACAGCTGCAGCAGCTTACGATACCGGATAGTGTGACAGAGATTGGGGAGCGGGCATTTTATCAGTGTACCGCTCTGCAAACGGTTTGTTTGCCAAATGGACTGCGGGAAATCAGTTCCGGCTTGTTTTATTGTTGTGCAGCGTTGAAAGAAATTCAGCTGCCGGATTCTGTGGAATCTATTGCTGCGATGGCATTTCAAAACTGTACCTCGCTCAGAAGTGTGGTTCTCTCAGAGCATGTTTATAGTATTGGGCAGGATGCGTTTGCAAACTGTGATAGTTTACAGCAGATTGTGCTGAAAAATGCAAATTGTATCTTGTTTCAGACAGAAACGACATTTCCAGTACAGGCAATTGTTGTTTCAGAAAACAGCGGTTCTGTGAAAACATATGCAGACAGCTATCAGAGAGCGTTTGTTGATCTGCCTGTTTTGTATGGGGATGTGGATGGAGATGGGAATGTTATGGTAGAGGATGCGGTTTTGATTTTGACTGCCTATGCAAGAAGCAGTGCTGGATTGCAGAGTCAGCTCTCTGATCGGCAGAAAATTGCCGCAGATTATAATCAGGACGGTAGTATTCAGGTAGAGGATGCCGTTTCTGTACTGACTTATTATGCAAGACGTTCTGCCGGATTGGAGGGTTGAAAAATACGGTGAAAATGAAAAAAGTTTGTTAATTTTTGAAAAACCGACTTGACAAAGAAGAATTGCCATATTATAATGATTAACTGTGTGGCATCGCCGCATGAAAAAAGTAAAATCAGAAAAGGAGGAAACATATGCCAACGTTTAACCAGTTAGTCCGTAAGGGAAGAAAAGTTCAGGCTGTTAAGTCCACTGCACCGGCTCTGCAAAAGGGTTACAATGCAAAGAAGAAGGTAACAACCAATCAGAGTTCTCCGCAGAAGAGAGGCGTCTGCACCGCTGTCCGTACCGCTACACCGAAGAAGCCGAACTCTGCAATGCGGAAAATCGCCAGAGTTAAGCTGACCAACGGTTACGAAGTAACTTCGTATATCCCGGGTATCGGTCACAACCTGCAGGAACACAGCGTGGTTTTGATCCGTGGCGGCCGTGTTAAGGATCTGCCGGGTGTTCGTTACCACATCATCAGAGGTACTCTGGATGCACAGGGCGTTGCAAACAGAATGCAAGCTCGCTCCAAGTACGGTGCCAAGAGACCGAAGGCTGGCAAGAAGTAAGCCAAAGCCGATCATTGAAAACAGGAATTACAACTACCACAGGAAGCATGTGGAGATCATATAGATGTCCGAAGGGACAGCGATCCTCTGCATTGGCTTCTGACGGTCGGCAAGTGAAAAACTTGCTTGAACGAGTACCTGTGAATTCACGCAAGACGGCAGAAATTGCCGGAAGCAAGCAAATAATGTGAAGGAGGGAAGCGAAAATGCCAAGAAGAGGTAAAATCGCAAAACGTGACGTGCTGGAGGATCCAATTTACAAATCCAAGCTCGTAACCCGTCTGATCAACAATGTGATGATTGACGGTAAGAAGGGCGTTGCACAGAAGATAGTTTACGGTGCATTTGACATCGTTTCGGAAAAGACTGGCAAGGAAGCATTGGAAATGTTTGAACAGGCAATGGAAAATGTAATGCCAGTTCTGGAAGTAAAGGCTCGCCGTATGGGCGGTGCTACGTATCAGGTTCCGATGGAAGTTCGGCCAGAGCGTCGGCAGACACTGGGTCTCCGTTGGATTACCAAGTACGCCAGACTGCGGAACGAGAAGACAATGAAGGAACGTCTTGCAGGAGAAATCCTCGATGCACTGAACAATACCGGCGGTGCATGCAAGAAGCGTGACGATACCCATAAGATGGCAGAAGCAAACAAGGCGTTTGCACACTATCGCTGGTAATCACACTGCCTTTGTAAGAGAAATAGGAGGATTACTATGGCAAGAGATTGTTCCCTGGAAAATACAAGAAATATTGGCATCATGGCACATATTGATGCTGGTAAGACAACCACCACGGAGCGTATCTTGTTCTATACTGGTATCAACCATAAGATCGGTGAAACCCACGAGGGTGCATCGACAATGGACTGGATGGAACAGGAAAAGGAAAGAGGTATTACCATTACCTCTGCTGCAACTACCGCATATTGGGGCGGCCACAGAATCAATATCATCGACACACCGGGACACGTTGACTTTACAGTAGAAGTAGAACGTTCTCTTCGTGTATTGGATGGCTCTGTTACTGTATTCTGTGCAAAGGGCGGCGTAGAACCGCAATCTGAAACCGTTTGGAGACAGGCTGATAAGTATCAGGTTCCGAGAATGGCGTATGTCAACAAGATGGACATCATGGGTGCGAATTTTTATCGTGTTGTGGAAATGATGCACGACAGACTGAAGTGTAATGCTGTGCCGATTCAGCTGCCAATTGGTTCGGAAAGCGATTTCAAGGGCATTATTGACTTGGTTGAAATGAAGGCTTATGTTTACTACGATGACCTTGGAAAAGATATTCGTGTGGAAGAAATTCCGGACGATATGAAGGAAAAGGCTGAGGAATATCATGCTTCTCTGATGGAACACGTTGCCGAGCAGGACGATGAATTGATGGAAAAGTACTTCGCTGAAGAAGAAATCACCATTGATGAAATCAAAGCCTGCATTCGGAAGTCTACGATTGCCAATACTATGGTACCGGTTGTTTGTGGTACTTCTTATAAAAATAAGGGCGTACAGAAGCTGCTGGATGCGATTGTAGATTATATGCCGTCTCCACTGGATGTACCAGCTATTAAGGGTACCAATCCGGATACGGGAGAGGAAGAGTGCCGTCATTCTTCTGATGAAGAACCGTTCTCGGCTCTGGCATTTAAGATTGCAACAGACCCATTCGTTGGAAAGCTCTGCTTCTTCCGTGTTTATTCCGGTACTGTAGCAGCAGGTTCGACTGTGTTGAATGCTACTAAGGATAACAGAGAGAGAATGGGACGTATTCTGCAGATGCACTCCAACCACAGAAAAGATATCGAAACTGTTTATGCTGGTGATATTGCGGCTGCGGTTGGTCTGAAGAACACGACAACTGGTGATACACTCTGTGATGAAAAGCATCCGATTATTCTGGAATCCATGGAATTCCCAGAACCGGTTATTCAGCTTGCAATTGAGCCGAAGACCAAGGCTGGTCAGGAAAAGATGGGTATCGCTCTAGCGAAACTGGCAGAAGAAGACCCGACTTTCAAAACCTATACGGATGAAGAAACTGGTCAGACTATTATTGCAGGTATGGGCGAGCTGCATTTGGATATCATTGTAGACCGTCTGCTGCGTGAATTTAAGGTAGAAGCAAATGTTGGTGCTCCGCAGGTATCCTATAAAGAAACCATTAAGGGCAATGCCGATGTGGATTATAAGTATAAGAAGCAGTCTGGTGGTAGCGGTCAGTATGGTCATGTTAAGATTCGTGTGAAGCCGAACGAATCTGGTAAGGGCTACGAATTCATCAACAAGATTGTCGGTGGTTCTATTCCGAAGGAATATATTCCGGCTGTTGACGCTGGTATTCAGGGTGCAATGCAGGCTGGTATTCTGGCTGGTTATCAGGTCGTTGATGTTTCTGTAGAACTGTATGACGGTTCTTACCACGAAGTAGACTCTTCTGAAATGGCATTTAAGATCGCTGGTTCTATCGCATTCAAGGAAGCAATGCGGCAGGCACAGCCAGTTTTGATGGAACCGATTATGAAGGTTTCTGTTATTGTGCCGGATGAATATGTTGGTACGGTAATCGGCGACCTCAGTTCCCGCCGTGGTCAGATTCAGGGTCAGGAGACCAGAACTGGTACGGTACAGGTAGATGCTTTGGTGCCGCTGTCTGAAATGTTCGGTTACACCAATGACCTGCGTTCTAATACACAGGGCCGTGGTCAGTACACCATGGAGCCGCATAGCTACCAGGAAGTACCGAAGAACATTGCTGAAAAGATTATGGCTGCCAGAAAGAAGTAATGCACATTGGAAAAGTACAGAAGAAAAATCTGTATTTTTTTCAAAAAAGGCTTGCATTTTTCTTGGAAATCTGGTACAATAGTCTTATCACATATCACGGCATGAGCAAGAATAATTTTTAGGAGGATTTTTCCAATGGCAAAGGCTAAATTTGAAAGAAACAAACCACATGTAAACATTGGTACCATTGGTCACGTTGACCACGGTAAAACCACTCTGACTGCTGCCATCACTAAGACTCTGGCACTGAAGGGTCAGGCACAGTACGAAGCTTACGATATGATCGATAAGGCTCCGGAAGAAAGAGAACGTGGTATTACAATCAATACAGCTCACGTTGAATATGAAACAGATGCACGTCACTATGCACACGTTGACTGCCCAGGACATGCTGACTATGTAAAGAACATGATTACGGGTGCGGCTCAGATGGACGGTGCAATCCTGGTAGTTGCTGCTTCTGACGGCCCGATGGCACAGACCAAGGAGCACATCCTGCTGGCTCGTCAGGTAGGCGTACCGGCAATTGTTGTATTCATGAACAAGGCTGACCAGGTTGACGATCCGGAACTGCTCGAACTGGTAGAAATGGATATTCGTGAAACGCTGTCCGAATATGAATTCCCGGGCGATGATATTCCGATTATCACTGGTTCTGCTCTGGCTGCTCTGGAAGCTCCAGATGATCTGTCTGATCCGGCTTACAAGCCGATCCTGGAACTGATGGATGCTGTTGACAGCTACATTCCGACTCCGGAACGTGACGATGCAAAGCCATTCCTGATGCCGATCGAAGATACCATGACAATTTCTGGTCGTGGTACCGTTGTTACTGGCCGTGTAGAAAGAGGAAAGCTGAACGTCAACGAAACCGTTGAAATCGTTGGTTTGACCGATGAAAAGCTGTCCACTGTTGTAACTGGTATTGAAATGTTCAGAAAGACTCTGGATTTCGCAGAAGCTGGTGACAACATCGGTGCTCTGCTGCGTGGTATTACCAGACAGCAGGTTGAAAGAGGACAGGTTCTCTGCAAGCCGGGTTCCATTCATCCGCACACCAAGTTCAAGGGTCAGGTTTACGTTCTGAAGAAGGAAGAAGGCGGCCGTCATACACCGTTCTTCAACAACTACAGACCGCAGTTCTATTTCAGAACAACTGACGTAACCGGTATCATTACTCTGCCGTCTGACGTTGAAATGTGCACACCGGGCGACAACGTTGAAATGTCTGTTGAACTGATCGCTCCGATCGCGATCGAAGAAGGTCTGCGTTTCGCTATCCGTGAGGGTGGTAGAACGGTTGGTTCCGGCGTTGTAACTTCTGTGATTGAATAATCGTAATATGTGATAAGGTGCGGATTTTTCGCATAAGAAAAGGAGAATGGACGTTTGTCTGTTCTCCTTTTTTGTGCTCATTTTTCGAGCAGAAATCAAAATTGTAGAAAATGCACAAAAAACACATCTTTTTGATTCTATTTTTTTAGCTCTTTTCCATCGTTCTCTTATTGATTTTTTTGTGAGAATCGTGTATAATGATAACATGCGGTGAAATGTGGGGAAGTTTCCCCTTTTGTGGGTGACCTTTCCTGTCTTTTCCCTATCTCAGACAGAAGGGCGGCGGCAAGGTTGGATTCGCTGATTGGCACATATTATCATAACATCGATGCCAAGGGCAGAATGAATTTTCCAACTAAGCTGCGAGAACAGCTCGGCAGTCCGTTCTATGTGACCAAAGGACTGGATGCACATTGTCTGACCGTGTATTCTGCGGCAGAGTGGGAGCGGCTGGCACAAAAAGTAGCTGCCATTCCGGAATCCAAGGGGGCACAGATTAAACGCTGGCTGTTTTCCGGTGCCGGTGAAGTCATTCCAGACAAACAAGGACGTATCCTGCTTCCACAGGATTTACGGCAGTTTGCGGGTCTGGAAAAGGACGTTGTTGTCATTGGTGCCAATAATAAGGCGGAAATCTGGGATCGAACCAGCTGGGAAGCTGCCAATGCGGCAGTGGATCTGGACGAAATGATGTCTGTTCTGCGTGCATTTGGTTTCTAATGTAGGGAGGGTATTATGACATTTCAGCATATTCCTGTGCTTTTGCAGGAAACACTTGCTGGCTTACAGATTCAGCCGGAGGGTATTTATGTAGATGGTACGGTTGGCGGAGCTGGTCATGCTTGTGAGATTGCAAAACAGTTGCATGGCAAAGGAAGATTGATTGCTTTGGATCGAGATCCAGATGCAGTTGCAGTGGCCGCAGAACGCTTGTCTCCCTATCCGGCAACGGTTGTTCATGCCAATTATGATGAGATGGCACAGGTATTGCAGCGGTTTGAAATTGCGGCAGTAGACGGGATTTTATTGGATCTCGGTGTTTCTTCTCATCAATTGGATACTGAGGAACGTGGTTTTTCGTATCATACGGATGCACCGTTGGATATGAGGATGAGCCAAACAGGAATGACAGCAGCAGATTTAGTTAACAATTGGTCGCAGGAAGAGATTACAAGAATTTTGTTTGCTTATGGGGAGGAATCGTTTGCACGTGCGATTGCCAGAAATATTTGTCAGGCAAGGCAGGTGCAGCCGATTACAACAACGTTGCAGTTGGCGGAAATCGTCAAAGATAGCGTGCCACAGCGGGTACGTCGTGCGAAAAATCCATGTAAGCAAACGTTTCAGGCAATTCGAATTGCCGTAAACGATGAGTTTTCCCACTTGGAACGTGCATTGACGATTGCATTTTCTTGTTTGAAACCAGGCGGACGTTTGGCAGTGATTACCTTTCATTCGCTGGAAGATCGAATGGTGAAACAACAGTTTGCAAAATGGTGTCAGGGCTGCACTTGCCCACCGGATTTTCCAAGGTGCATCTGCGGTAAGGTGCCACAGGGAAAGTTAGTCAATCGGAAACCAATTGTTGCAACAGAGACAGAATTGGAGCAGAACCGAAGAAGCCGGAGTGCAAAACTGCGTGTCATAGAAAGGAGTGCGTCGGTTGATGAAGGAAACAGATGAAACCGTACAGGCTGAAGAATGGGAAGAGGAAGAAGATGAGGTGGTTGAAGAACGATCTCAACGGAAGCTCTTTTATATCGAAGCCGGAAAACGGGGTACACTGGCAAAAATCATGATCGGCGGCATTTTGGCTTTGATGTTGTTTTCTTTGGTAATTAACAGTTATGTACAACTCAATGAAGTTTATTCCCAAATTTCCACAGAAGAAAGCCGTTTGAAGGATTTGCGTAGTGAAAATGTGAGAATGCAAACAGAGTTGGAAGGACAAGCTTCTATTCGAAATATTAAAGAATACGCTGAGGAGCGGCTTGGGCTGCAAAAGCTGGATCGCTCTCAGATTCAATACATCCAGATTCAGACGGAGGATGAGGTCATAGTGGAAGAACCGGATCAGAACATTTTTGTTCGGATTAAACGGAAGTTTAATGACCTGATTGCATATTTAAGAGGTTAGTATGCATATAGTTGGATAGAAAGCCTATTTAGAAGAGATGGGTGAAAGGGTCTGAAACATTAATTTATTTTGCTACTATCGGCGGTGCAGCACTCGCTGCATGATATATAAATAAAATTCGCCGTTAGTATAAAAGACAAAGAAAGAGATACGAAATCGGGTGTCGGAAAAAGGAATCGTTCTGGCTTCGTTTACGCAGAAAGAGCTATCGGACAGGATAGACAAGACGAAGCCGGACACTGTTCCGTTTTCAATGCAGGTTCCAGAAATTGCTTTCTGCATCATCGAGAAATTCCTGTCGAATTGGGACAGTTTTATACAGGCGGGGGATTCGGTAACAGTTCCCTGCCTTCTTCTATTTTTATGCTGAAAGGGCGTGTCATTCTTTTGGATAACAAACAACAGTATGATAAATTGCAAGCATCTGGTACAAATGCACCGACTGCCAGAATGAAATTTCGTGCCAATGTTGTCATTCAAATTGCCATGTTAGTATTTTCTTGCTTTATTATTGGAAAGCTATTTAAAGTTTCTGTTATTGATAATAGTAAATATGAAGCCTTGGCAAATAATTATCATTTTGGAACGATGCGTTTGGAAGCACAACGTGGTGCTATTTATGATGCAACTGGTACACCGTTGGCATGGAGTGCAACGGTGTACAATGTGTATATTGATCCCCAGCTCTTTCGGGATGAGATGGAAGATGTAGAAAAGAATAATGAAAGTAAAAAAGCAGCAGCACAAAAATCAGATAATACGCCAAAAGATCTGATCGATGTTTCCATGCTGAAGGAAAATATCGCTGTTTATTTAGCTGGTAAACTGAGTATTGAAAAAGAGGATGTTTTAAAGGCGTTTGAAGCGGATGGTCGATATTATGTGCTGCAAACACAGGTTGAAAAAAATGTTGCAGATGAAATTGAAAGTTATTTTGATAATTTGAATTTGGTTTCCTTTGCGACAGAGGCAACCACAAAACGGTACTACCCGCAGGAGGAATTGGCAGCCAGTGTCATTGGTTTTACCAATGGAGATGGTGATGGGCAGTATGGCTTGGAATATCAATATAATGACTATCTTGCTGGTGTCGATGGCAGAATTATTTCTGCACAGGCGGCAAACGGTGAGGAGATGCCATATCGCTATTCCACTACATATGAAGCAGAAAATGGTGCCTCTCTCTATTTAACATTGGATACGACATTACAATATTATCTGGAAAAGGCAATTGGTGAGATGACGGTAGAGTTTAATGTGCAGAAGCGTGCTTGTGGTATCATTATGAATCCAAAGACGGGTGCAATTTATGCCATGGCAACGTATCCTTCTTTTGATTTGAATCAACCATCTGTCATTTATGATACTGCTACAGCAAAAGCATTGGAGTCGCTTACTGGTCAGGAATATAGTGATGCGTATTTGACAGCAAGAGAAACGCAATGGAAAAATAAAGCAATCTCTGAAATTCACTATCCGGGGTCTGTTTTTAAGGTTGTTACGACTGCGGCAGCTATGGAAGAAAAATTGATTGACCTACAAAATGATTCCTTCTATTGTAATGGTTCTTTCACCGTTATGGGAGAAACCATTGGCTGCTCTAATCGAAATGGTCATGGTGCACAGAGTTTTACAAAGGCTTTAACAAATTCCTGTAATCCGGCGTTTATGGAAATCGGGCTGCGTTTGGGAATTTCCAAATTCTCTTATTATTTTAAAGGGTTTGGTCTGACAGAAACAACGGGAATCGATTTACCGGGGGAAGCAGGCAGTTTGTATATTTCAGAGGATAATATGTCCAACGTTGACCTTGCTTCTTCCTCTTTTGGGCAGGCAAATAAAATTACACCGATTCAGATGATTACAGCCTATGCAGCTGCCATCAATGGCGGAAAACTGGTTACCCCTTATTTGGTAGAGCAAATTGTTGATGCAGATGGCAATATTGCGATGGAACATAAAACGGAGGAAAAACGACAGGTTATCTCAGAAGCCACCTCACAGACAGTACGGGAGCAGTTGGAGGCTGTTGTAGAAACAAATGGTGGACACAATGCCTATATTGAAGGCTATCGCATCGGTGGTAAGTCTGGTACGGCTGAAAAATTGGACGAATATGATGGTGTTGAGATGAAGTATGTCGCATCATACGGTTGCTTTGCACCAGCAGATGATCCGGAAGTACTCATGTTGATTATAGCAGACGAACCGGATAATTCCATCAATTATTACGGCAGTTCAGTTTGTGTACCATACGCAAGAACTGTCATGTCTGAAGTTTTGCCATATTTGGGATTCTATCCAGAATATACAGATGAGGAATATGCGGAGCGAAATGTTACCGTACCGTTGATGCTGGAAAAATCATTGGAAAGTGCAAAATCGACACTGGATGATATGGATTTGACCTATGAAGTGATCGGCGAGGGCAACCGTGTTTTATCACAGTGTCCGAAAACAGGTTCTGTGATTGAAAAGGGCGGCAAAGTGATTTTGTATACGGAAGAAGATGTGGAACCAGAAGTAGTGGAAGTGCCGAATTTGATTGACATGACGGCAGCAGAGGCAAATACCGCCTTAACACAGCTTGGTTTAAATATTGTGACACTGGGTGCCTCTTCGGAAAATGCCGATGCAAAGGTACAATTCCAGTCAGAGGATGCCGGTACATCAGTAGAAGTCGGGACTGTGATCAGCTTGACGTTGTCTATCAATGATCAGAGCGGTTAAGAAGTAGACCTACACTCTGGGAAACAAACAGCAGCCCCGTTGCAATCATGCAAAGAGGAAAAAAGGGGATGCTTTGAAAGGAAGCACCCCCCTTTTTGATAACATTGGAAAAGTATATTGGAATATTGTAAACGAAAAAGAAAGGCGGTTATCTGTCATGCGGTTGTATGCATTATTAGAAGGCAATGCAGAAACAGAGTTAGAGGACAGAGAAATTAATGGTATCACAAGTGACTCTCGAAAAGTACAGGAAGGGTATTTGTTTGTCTGTATCAAGGGAGATCACTTTGATGGGCATACCGTTGCTGCGGAAATGCTGGAAAAAGGAGCGGCAGCCGTTGTTGCAGAACGGGATTTGGGACTCGGCAGACAGCAGATTATGGTACCAGATACCTATGTTTTTTATGGACAGCTGTGTGCCGCCTGGTTTGATCATCCAGAACGGCAGATGTCCTTCATTGGTGTCACTGGTACAAATGGGAAAACTACAATCACCAATGTCATTAAGCATATTTTGACAGCAAATGGATATCTGGTTGGTTTGATTGGAACGATTCAGAATGAAATCGGTGACCAGGTATTTCATACCGATAATACTACACCAATGGTCTATGATCTGATGGCACTTTATCGGAAAATGGCAGATGCCGGATGTGACTATGTTGTCATGGAAGTTTCTTCTTTTGGTTTGGTACAGCATCGGATTGGTCCGACTCACTTCCGTGCAGCTGTTTTTACCAACCTGACACAGGATCATCTGGATTATCATAAAACGATGGAAGCGTATTATCAGGCGAAGAAAATGTTGTTTGATATTACAGATTATGCATTAATCAATATAGATGATGACTATGGAAGACGACTTGCAGGAGAGGTTTCTTGTGCAATGGAAACCTATGGGAACGCCTCCTCTGCGGATTACTATGCGGATGCCATCAAACTGCGGGCAGACGGTACGAGTTTCTGGTTGTGCTACGGTGGGAAATCCTATCCAGTTAATATGCAGATGACGGGTATGTTCAATGTTTCTAATGTCATGGCTGCCTGTGCGGTCTGTATGGAATTGGGTTTGTCAAATGCACAGGTTCTACAGGCAGTGCAGCAGTGTCGAGGGGTACGGGGACGTTGTGAGGTGATTCCAACCGGAAAACCGTTTTCTGTCATTTGCGACTATGCACATACCCCGGATGCCATTGAAAATATCCTGAAAAGTGTCAAAGAGTATACTGAAGGCAGGTTAATTTGTCTGTTTGGATGCGGCGGCAATCGGGATAAAACCAAGCGGCCGAAAATGGCAAAAGCAGCTGCAGCCTATGCAGATTTTTTGGTGATTACCTCTGATAATCCAAGAGCTGTCTCTTATACACATCT